>NZ_JAESIF010000180.1:0-3051 GCF_016757295.1 Streptomyces sp. M2CJ-2
ACCGGCCCGCCGGCCGACCGGCCGCCGACGCGACCGGCCCGCGGCACCGACACACAAAGCGTCACCCGTTCGCGGCAGTCCTGCTGATCGCGTGCTCCGCTGTCGTCACCGGAGCGAAGACGTTCGCGGCGATCGGTGGGCGGGCGACAAAGGCCCCGCAGGACGTCCTGGCCCGACTCGGCGCCCGCACCACGGCGGCCCCGGCCGTACGTACCGTTCCTGGCCAGTGAGCAGGAGTGAGTCTTGTACCCATACCTGGTCGCTGCGGACATCCCGAACGGTTTTGGGTGTCCTGGTCGCCCGCGTGCTCGCCGCGTCCGGCGGCACGGATCGTGTCCGTGGTCCGGGAGTGCGGGGGCGGGGTCCCTCACGCCCGAGGGCATCCGGTCGGGCCTGGACGGCCCGATGCCCTTGCTCATCACTCTGGTGAGCAAGGGGCGGTGTCGCCCGTCGCCGGATCGGGTGCCCTTGGGCGCGTCGCCCGATCGCGATGCTCGCCGCATCGTGACGGGTCGCCTTGCGGTTCTTGCCGGTGAGGGGCCTCTGCCAGTGCTGGGCGCCCCATTTCGAGGTGCAGGCCGGGTCGACAGCGATGACGCTGATGCCGGTCTGATCCGCCATCGAGGTGAGGCGCGCGCGGAGTCTGCCGGTGGGCATGTCGGAGATGAGCTGCTTGAACCGCTTCTTCCGGCCGTGCTTCTCGCGGGTCTTGTCCGCCGCGAAGTCCAGGTCTTCGATGGCGACAGCGGCCACTTTGCAGGACTTCGCCCAGTTCAGCAGCCGGGACAGCGCGTGCCGTACCTGGGCGTCACGGTGCTCGGCCGACCCGCTGAGCCGGTAGGAGAAGCGGCGGGGCCGCCCGATCGGGTTGCCGTGGGCGTCCAGGCGCCAGGCCGCAAGGTGGTCGGCGTTGGTGTCCACGCCGATCACACCTTCGGCGAGGGCGGCGTCGATCGGGATGGTCCTGGTGGGCGGGATCTGCCACGAGGCGGTCAGGTACCAGCGTCCGCGTTCCACGTCCGGGTGGATGCGGTAGGCAACCGCCCGGTTCGCCTCCACCCGGTCCGCCCATGGTTCGCCGCGGTGCGGGAATGAGACCTTTGCGGCGAGTACGTACCGGCCGTGCTCGGCGTTCGCCGGCCCGGCGAGCGGGGCAGGGAGCTTGATACTCACCTCCCCGTCCGGGGTGACGCGGATCGTCTCGTTCCCGTACCGCTTCCCGGACTCGCCGTCCGCAGCGAGGAACCAGCGCTCGGCTTCCCACCGCTCGCGCCATTGACTCTCGGTGAGCTGCGCGGCGCCGAGGTTGTGCCGATGACGGGCCAGGCGCTTGCCGCCGCGCACGACGTGGACGACGCCGGCCTCACGGTCGGCCCGTTCTCGCTCCAGACGCTCCTCGAGGACATGCAGGCGCCGGGTCTTCTGGAACCACTCCTTCTTCGAACGGTAGCCGCCCGGGGCGCGCTTGGTGCCCTTCTGGCCGATCGGCTGGGACAGGCGGTACCGAGTCGTCTTGATACCGGCCTCAAGGCTTTGGATGTGGGCGAGTTGGCAGCGACGCGACAAGGCCCACTGGTCATGCGTGGCCTTCGTGATCGCCCCGCCCCACCGGGACGACGAGGCGGCGGTCAGCTCCCGCTTCCGCGCCGCCCAGCTGTCCTCCGGTGCAGGGTGGAACAGACCTTCGCCCTGCTCCACCAGTTCGAACGGCTGGCCGTCCGTTGGGAACGCCGCACCGAACTCCACGATGCCTTTGCCTCCCTGACCTGCAGCCTGATCTACTGCAAACGCTTCAAGGAGGCCCGACCATGATCGTGTTACGAGCTCTGAGACTGCCCGAGCCGGCGTCTTCCGCTTCATCGAGGTCGAGTACACCCATACCCGTCTGCGCGAGCACCCCATCCACGGGTACGCCACCCCGCTCGAAACCAGGGCACTGACGACGCAAGACCTCGCACCGCAGCGTAACCACCCGTTGTCCGTGACCAGGGGGGACGTCACCCTGCGGACGGCAACACGGCACGTCACGGGCCCGCTCACGCGCTCGAGCGCCCCGTCCGTCACCCGGCAGCACGACGGGAATGCCGGTTTGACCTGATGAGTCAACGAACGACACGCCGCGACTGGGGGTGAGCAGGTATCGGAAAAGTCCCCCGGACGGCGTATCAGGGCATCAAGTCCATTACAGAAAAGGACATCTGATTACACGTCAGCGCGCCATGACACGGCATACGAGCACCCCCTGTGACCTGATCGGAGTCAATCTGCCGACTCTCCCCCATGTCCCGATATGACAGACATAAGAACCGGTCAGTACGTTCATCACGAGTCGGCCGGCCGGCCGATCCCCCGAGATCAGGAGAAGCACGTGATGAATACCCGTCCCACCGTCGTCACCGCGGCCGTCGCGGTTGCCGCGGGCCTGGCCGTCACCGGTATCACCTACGCCTCGGCATCCGCCTACGGGCCGACCCAGGCCGCCCCCGCGGTCCAGCAGGCGGCCGCCCCCATGGTCCAGCAGGCGGCCGTCCCCGCCGCGGCCCCCCTGGGCGGCGAATCCGGCAGGGGCAACGAAGGCCGGGGCTTCGAAGACCGGGGCAACGAAGGCCGGGGCTTCGAAGACCGGGGCTTCGAAGGCCGGATCCACATCAACGAGCGTTCCTACTCGGACAACCCGGGCGGCTGCGTCACCATCGTGAGCGGCCTGGGCTCCCGCAGCCTGAACATCCGCAACGACAGCCGGAGGAGCGTCGAGGTCTTCCGCGGGGCCACCTGCGACAACGGCGCCCCCATCGCCACCGTCGGACCGCACAGCTCCAGCGACGGCGTGGTCCCCTGCCCCGTCGAGGGCGGCGTCTTCGTCGAAAACGGAGTGGTGGGCAGCTTCCGGGTCGTCGGCCACCACTTCGGCGGACACGGTGGGAACGAAGGATTCGGCAGGAACGAAGGATTCGGCGGAAACAACGGATTCGGCGGACACGGCGGACGCTGACCCGACCGCCACCCCGGCACAGCACAAGGACCCCGGCCCGCTGGAATCGGGCCGGGGTC
>NZ_JAESIF010000181.1:0-2963 GCF_016757295.1 Streptomyces sp. M2CJ-2
CTTCCCACGTCCGGCAAACCCACAGATCACAGCCGCCTGGACACCCGCACTCAAGCCGTAACTTCACGGCCTTGGGCGAAAGCCTACTACTCCAATGGCCTGGTCAACGAGCAGGCGCTCGCGGACCTGATCCACACCAAGGGCACCGCGATCACCCGCACGGCTCAGGAGGCTGAGCCGATGCGGCAGTGGGAGGACATGCGCGAGACCACCGGCGTCCTGGACTTCTTCGCGGAGCTGACCATGGACGTCGACGACATTCGGGACGAGGCCAACCGGCTGCACGACGCGGCGGGTGGCGACTTCGACCTGGCGCGGACCACCGAGAAGGAGGCCCGCGACCTCTGCCTCCACGCGCTCAAGCAGGCGTACGACCTGGTGCCGGACTTCCAGGTATTCCTCACCGAGCGGGTGGACGTCGCCGCCGCCATGCCCGACCTCCGGCGCGAGGCGGCCGAGGCGAGCGGTAACCCGGTGACCCGGTTGCCAGGCAGCGGTCCCAAGCAGGACTACTACCCGACGACCGGGGACCAGCTGGTCTCCCCGACGCTCCAGAGCATCCGGGTGCAGCTCGCTTCATTGCCGGGCGCGACGGACAGCTACTGGATTCCGCCTTCCGGTGACCAGGAGAAGACCGAGTGGATCCGGGCCAACAAGGACATCATCAAGGCCGCCGCGCAGAACTCCGGGCTGCCGCCGTCGATGGTGGCGGGTATCGCCTGGAAGGAGATCGCCGGCCAGCCCGGCCCACTCGACGACATCACCGACACCATCCGGGAACAGGCGGACTCCCCGTTGAGCCCCATCGGGCCGGATAACCTGCCGTCACGACTGGGCGGCGACCCCGACGAGACGTCCTTCGGTCCGATCGCCATCCAGGTACGGCGTGGTGCCGAGGTGCTCGGCTACGACCCGGAGAACCTCACCGACCAACAGCGAGCCATGGTGGAGGAATCGCTCCAGGACCCGGGACAGAACATCTTCATCGCCGCCGAGTACCTGGCCCAGCTCAAGGCGGAGAGCGACTTCGCCGACGTACCCCCGGAGGAAATGACGGTGGAGCAGCAACAGGAGCTTGCCGCGCGGTACAACGGGGGGCCGTACTGGGAGAACGATCAGGCGCAACGTTATAGCCGCGACTTCGCCCATCACCTGGACCAGGCAAGGAACGCGATCCGCTGATGCAGTCCTCGAAACCCTCGCACACCGGCGACAGGCAGAAGATCGGTCACTCCCGTCACCCGGTGGACGATCGCCCGCACCACCCCGACGACGACCGCCGCCTGCTCCGCGTGATCCTCGCCGTTCCGGTGGTGCTGTTGACCCTGGCGGCGGCGTTCTTCCTCTGGCTGGCGATCAACACCCGTCCGAACGGCGACTGGGACCAGGCCGCGTACGGCGGGATCGAGCTGGCCTGTGCCTTGGCCGTCGTTCTGGCAGGCGTGGTGGGAGCCCTATGGCTGGCGCCCTCGGTGCGGCGGGTGATGCGGTGGCCGTGGGCGGTACCGGCTGTGGTGCTGGGGGTGGCGGCGGTGGTGCGGTGGGTGTCCAGCGGGGCGTGAGCGCCCGGCCGGTTCAGGCGCTGCGGCCATGACACGGCGCTGTCACGTTGGCTGAGCGGGTGGGATGATCTTCTGGATGATGGGCCTTGTCCCTTGAGAGGGGACACCATTCATGTCGTTTGCCGCTCGTAGACGATCGGGGCCTGTTGTCCGTTGGCCGAGTGCCGTCGGTGGGTGTTGCAGCGGGTGATCCAGCGGAAGACGGCCAGGCGGCAGTCGAGGGCGTCGTCGAAGCGGCGGGCGCCCTTGAGCGTCTCGCGCTTGAGGGCTGCGTTGAACGACTCGGCGAGGGCATTGTCCGCCGACGTACCCACCGCACCCATGGACTGGGTCACTCCCAACTCGGCGCATACGGAGGAGAATTCACGAGAGGTGTACTGGGCGGATTCAACCGGTCGTCGCAACACCCGACGTCCGGGTAGGCGATGAAGAACAGAAGCAGTACTGCTGGGGGGGGCGCCCGAACGGCAAGAGGGTGCCCTCCGAAGTCAAGCAGAGGTTTCTCGAACTGATACACGAAGGCGTGAGTATCAGAGAAGCCAGTCGCAGCGTCGGCATCAACCGCCGAACCGGCCGGTGGATCAGTGGACGCGGTGAGCGCGTAAGGACCACGAAGCCGGGCCGGCAGGTGGTGCGACCAGCGGCTGCACCGCTGCTCGCTACCTGTCCGAGGAGGAGCGCATACACATCGCTGACCTGCGACGCGAGAAGAAGTCCGTCCGATCGGTCGCAGCCGAGCTGGGCCGCAGTCCGTCGACCATCAGCCGGGAGATCCGACGTAACTGCAACCCCAACGTCAGGCCGAGTCACCCCGGATACTACCGCCCGTTCGCCGCTCAGAAGCGGGCGGAGAGGCGCCGGTCGCGCCCCAGACCCAGACGGATCGACGAGCACCCTGAACTGCGGGAGTTCATTCAGGCGCGTCTGAACGAGAGATGGAGCCCGGAGCAGATCGCGAGTATCCTCCGCCGGGATTTTCCTGACCGCCCGGAGATGCGTGTGACACACGAGACGATCTACCGGGCGCTGTATGCCCGGTCCGGGGGCGGCCTGTGGCGCGAGCTCTATCGCCGCCTGAGGACTGGCCGAAGCATGCGCAAGGGGCGCCAGCAGCCTGATCGCCGAACCCCTCGGTTCTCCCACCCGATGTCCCAAAAGGATCGGATCTCTCGAAGTACACCAGGGAGGCCCTGGACGTCGCCGCCATGGAACTGAACACCCGGCCTCGGAAGACGCTCGGCTGGGACACCCCAGCCGAGCGCTTCACCGAACTACTGACGAACGACCCCAACACTCCTCGTGTTGCGACGATTTGTTGAATCCACGGGAGGGTGCCGGGCCTGTGCGGGCGCTGGGGTCAGACGACGCGGATGTTCTCCGCCTGGGGGCCCTTCTGGCCTT
>NZ_JAESIF010000182.1:0-2845 GCF_016757295.1 Streptomyces sp. M2CJ-2
AAGGCCAGCGCGACGGCGGCGGGCCTCGCGGAGGCGGGCGGCGGCGCGCTGCTCGCGCTCGGCCTGGCCACCCCGGCGGCCGGTGCGGCGGCGGCCGGGGCGATGGCGGGCGCGGCCGCCGTGCACGCGCCCAACGGCTTCTTCAACCAGGAGGGCGGCTACGAGCACGCCGCGCTCCTGGGCCTGACGGCGGCCGGCCTCGCCGTCGCGGGGCCCGGCCGCCTCTCGGTGGACCACGCCCTCGGCCACACGGCCGACCGGAGCTGGATGGTCTTCGCGGCCTTCGCCGCGACCTCGGCGGTCACCGCGGCGGTCGTGGGTGCACGGTCCAGACGCCTGCGCAGGGCGAAGGAGGGCGAGCAGGAGGCCCTGTTCGACTGACTTCGAACGATTTCGGACAGCTTCGGCCCGTTTGGACGCGTACCACCATCGTGGCGCTCCGGTCGCCGGGGCCGGGGAGGCGGCAGAGACTGAAACCCGGATTCCGTCCAGGAGCACCCCCGGAGCGCAGGAGAATGGGCCCCACCCGCGCGTTACCGCCCCGCGAAAGGCGGTGGCTTCGATGGCTGCCCGCCGCGCTGATCCTCGGCGTGTTCGTCCTCGACCTCCTCACCCCGCGAGGCATAAGGGTCTTCCCCCTGCTGGCGGCCGCCCCCGTGCTGGTCGCGCCCTGGCTCTCCCTGGCCGGGACGATCGCCACCGGCGGGGCGGCGCTCCTCGCCGCGGTGCTCCTGCCGCTGGTGAGAGGCAGGCTGCCGTTCGGCGTCGACGACATCGTCCCGTTCTCCACCTTCGTCACCCTGACCTTCCTGGCCTCGGTCGTGAACCGGCTGCTGGCCCGCGAGCGGCGGCAGCTGAAGAACGCCCGCGAGGTCGCCGAGGCCCTCCAGCGCGCCGTACTCCCCTCCCCGCCCGGACGGATCGGGCCGCTGGCCGTGGCCGTCCGGTACGAGGCCGCGGCGCGGGAAGCCGCCATCGGGGGCGACCTGTACGCGATCCACTCCACTCCCCACGGCATCCGGCTGATGATCGCCGATGTCCGGGGCAAGGGTCTGGGCGCGATCCGAACCGTCAACGCGCTGCTGGGCACCTTCCACGAGGCCACCCTGCGCGCCCCGGACCTGCCCGGCGTGGTCCGCTGGCTGGAGGAGCGGGTGCAGGAGGCCCACGTCGCCGAGGGCGGGGCAGGACTCGAGACGTTCGTCACCGCCGTCGTCGCCGAGGTGTCCGCCGACGGCACCACCCTGCGCATGGCCAATCGGGGGCACCCGGCGCCGCTGCTGGTCCACCGCGGCCGGACCCGCCCGCTGGAACCGTGCACGCCCTCACTGCCGCTGGGCCTGGCCGACCTCGGCGCCCCGAACGTCCTCCCGGACGTCCCCGTGGACCAGTACGCCCTGCCCGAGGGGGCGGTCCTGGTGCTGTTCACCGACGGCGTCGTCGAGGCCCGCGACCACCGCGGGGTCTTCTACGATCCCGTCCCGCGGCTGTCCCGTCCCCTCCCGCCGGACCCGGACCACGTGCTGGACGCCCTGCTCACCGACCTGTACCGGTACACCGCGGAGCACCTCGACGACGACGTCGCGCTCCTCGCCATCGGCCTGCCCCACGATACGAACGGCAGCCGGCGCGTCTGAGGGAACCCCGCTGCCCCGCCGGCCCTGCGTGGAGGACCGTCGGACGCTGTCCGCGGCCCGTGCCCGGGTCTGCGGCATGAGCGATCCGGTGGACCCGCTCACACGACGCTCTCTCGGAGCTCCCCGCCAGGACCCGTCCGGCGATTGAACTCGCGGCGGGTCGTGGAGGGCCGACGGGGTCGAGGCCCCTCTCCGCAGAACCGGTGCGGCGGGCGCCGCGTGGGGCCGGCGTGCCGCACCGGTCTCACTCAGCGGATCTAGCAGGCGCCCAGGTCTTCCCAGACGCCCCAGTCGCCGGCGGCGCCGGGCTTCTCGCCCGTCGTCCACCACTTGGCGCGGTAGGTGCGGCCGTCGTGGGTGACGGTGTCGCCGTTGTTGTAGACGGCACCGGCGTTCCAGGTCGGCGCGGCGCAGGAGCCCGGCTCGTTGCCGCCTCCACCGCCGTTGCCGCCACCATTACCGCCGCCGGTGATGTTGACGTCGATGCAGGCGTAGAAGGCGTTGGAGGTGTCGGCCACGTTCCAGACGGCCAGGACCTTCTGGCGGCCCGTCAGGTCACCGAAGTCGACCTGGTGGCTGACCTCGGCGGGAGGCTGCGCGCCCCGGTCGTCGAACTCGGCGATCTTCCGGTCACCGATGAAGTACTGCCAGGTCTCGGTGGCGTGCCGTGCCGTGAGGCGCCAGTTGAAGGTGTGCGACCCGCCGACCTGCGCGACCCGCCAGGGCTTGCTGTCGTCGTCGAGGTCGGAGAACTGGGCATTGCCGCCGCTGCAGCTGCGCAGGCCCTTCGGGCCCTCGACGCTCTGCGGCTCGTACTTGATCTGACCGCAGTCGACGACGCCCTTGGCGCACTGGTCCTGGCGGCTGCCGGGGTCGGTCACCCATCCGTGGGCACTGGCCGCACCCGCCGGAAGACTGACGGCGAGGAGGGGGGCGACCAGGGCTCCGACAGCCAGGGACGCTCGCCTTTTCATGTCCATGCAATGACTCTTTCTTCGGCGTACAGGAGAACCGGCCACGGAGCACGACATCGCCGACCGCACGCGAGGCGCGCAGCGCGCGGTCGCGCCGCCGTGGCGGACACCACCCTTCGCCCCGGCCCACGAAGGCACCGGGACGGAGACGAACACCGGTCTAGGGCCTGTTCGGGATCGTGATCATGTGGCGGGGGCAAGGCTGCGCAGCCAGATGATGGCGCCGCGCAGCTG
>NZ_JAESIF010000183.1:0-2825 GCF_016757295.1 Streptomyces sp. M2CJ-2
GTAAAACGACCAGACGTCCCGAGAGCATCACTGAACGGAATCAGTCCAAAGGTCGCAAAGGTTAAATTTCAAGCTAAGAGGCCACGTCCAATGAGGCGCCAACCCAGCCATTCGCCTAGGTCAGAGCACGAACCAACAACCGAATGATCGCAGCTTCCCAAGCTGATGGCCTACCGCCCGCCTTGACCTCATCGGACCGCTTCCCTTCGCCAGGCGCTGGGCCGATCATGGGGTTCATGGTGTCAAGCATCGTCGTTCAGTACACAGATCTCCTGCGGACCAGCGACTACGACCTGTGGAGCCGGTTGCGGGAGCTCCTGAAGGGCCAGGGACTCGATCCGGACCGGACGATCGTCGTCGACCTCTTGCAGGAGGGCCCCGATCACGAGGACGGCCAGGTCATCTCCGAAGACGGCAGGGTCTACAGGTTCACCCTCTTCTATGACCAAGCAGCAGAGCACGGCGCGCGCAACGCCTACCTTGATGGCTGGACCGACATCACCGATTCTTGGCGGATCGGATCACTGGCTACCCGAACAGCAGACGCCTTCGCTTGGATGTCTTCGCCCACCGAATCGAGTTGACCGCCGACGCAACGGCGCTCAGTCGCTGGCCCGGCTGAGTGTCCAACTGCGTGACAACGCCGACGAACAGCGGCGGACAACTACGGATGCCTACGGACTATCAGCGCAGGTGCGAGACCCATCAGCCCAAGGCAGCGCCCTCACTCAGGTTGCTTCGGGACGAAGAGGTCGTGGGTTCAAATCCCGCCACCCCGACAGCTGAAGCAGCAGAGCTCAGGGCCGGTTTCTTGCACGGGAAACCGGCCCTGATGCATTGTGTGCCCTCCTCAGCCGGGGAGCTTCGCCAGCTGCGCCTCCAGAAGGGGCCGCGGAAGCGTGTCCGTGATCACCATCATCGTGGTGAGGATGTGGTCGGTGCGGACGACGGCGTAGGTCGCGGGACTGCTTACGCTGGAGAGGCTGGTGGTGAACCGGAAGCCGACGGATTCGTCCCCGAGATCCGGGGCCTGGGCCGGTTCGAGGTCGCGGTAGATCATGGGGGCGCCGAGAACCTTGAAGCTGCCCGAGCACTCCGTGAGCGCCTTGCGGACATCGTCGAGCGCCGAGCGGGCATCGTCTCCCCGATGGACAGTCACCCATAGGCCTCCGACGGTGGAGTTCAGCTCGCCAGGGCCCGAGAATTCGCGGACGGCCCGGGCGGTCGCGGGGCGCGGCGTATCGGTGAAGGCCAGCTGCGCAATGGGTAGGCACTCGTCCTTGTCGGCCCGGTACGAACCCTTCGGAAGCGGGTCCTCGGCCGGCTCGGTCACCCGGAGGCCGGCGACGGTCCCCACCATGGTGAGCTTCTCAAGGGTGGCGTCGGACAGGGAGGGCCTGGCCGCGGGCCCGTCTGCCGGGCCGCTGTACTCGGAGCTGCTGCAGGCAGTAAGGAGCAGAGCGATCGAAAGGGCAGCAACGGCAGCGGTACGGCGAAGGCGCATAAAGAGTGCTCGGATCTCTGAACGTCGCCCCAAGCAAGAGGCAAGGCGAAGGTGGACAGGACGTGTTGAGCCTCCGGCGGTGGGGCGCCCAGACGTTCGACAAACGAAGATCTAAGGCCAGAAGCCCTCAGGCGTCAAAACCCTTCGGTGGTGCCTGGCCGTCCCCGACACCTCAAGGGCACCGGGGTCTCTCGCACGTATGCTGCCGTGCTCAAGACGGTGCAGCGCGCCCCGACCCACATACGCGATTGGCAAGGCCTCCATGTCGGTACAGCAGCGCCGTACCGCAACCCCAGTAACCGCTCCCGTCCAGTAGCGTCCCGCTCTGAGGTCCCGTAGCGGCCGGAATGGCCACTGCTGACCGATCCGGCTATAGCTACGGATCAGAAAGCTTCTGACATCCACGGCTGACATCAACGACGCCGGACGGAGGCGTACACCAGCATCTTTGTCCGGCCCTCGCACCAGTCGACGAAAGCCGCCGCAGCGGGCCCGGATCGAACTCCTAAAGCGGGGGTCGCAGGTTCGAATCCTGCCAGGGGCACAGAGAAAAGGGCCGGCTCAGGAGGGATTTCCTCACGGGCTGGCCCTCCAATGTGTCCGGGGTCGTTCGACGTCGGCTTCGCTGCCAGTCCTGGCCTGTACGGTCCCGCCTATGGCTGAAAGACCGACGACGAACTGGCGTCACGGCATAGCAGAGGAAGCCGCGGATCTCGCCGCCGGCACCCTGGATCCCGAGTGCGCCTGTACGGCTGGGCTGTTCCCCGAGGAACTGCTCACGGCAACCGATACAGTCTTCGACACCTTCGAGGAGGAGCTTGCCAGACTTGGTGATGCCGGCGACGAGCAGGTCTTTGCTGTGGTGGAGCGCGTCGTCCTGGCCCTCAACGCGGTGGACGAAGTCCACAATGAAAGCGCCTTCGACACCGACGAGCGCGAGGAGCTGTGCGACTACATCGACCAGTCGCTCACCGAGCACGGCGTCGATGTCGTCGCGCTGACCGCCCGCCACGGGCTGGGCCGTTACCAGCTCACGGACAAGTGGCGGAAGTGGTAGGGCGCGCACCTTGCTGAGCGTAGTACTACTACCGCACCACAAACGCACCAGATCGAGCGGGGAACAGCGGGGAACCACGGTGAAAGCAATCGGGCACGAGAAGGTCTCACCGAAGCCGTTCGCCCAGGTCAGCGACCGAACCGTCCGTGAATCCCGACTTCATCAGTAGGTAGGCACACGTGGTCGGCAGATTCGCGGGCTGGCCTGCGAGAATGGCATGAGGAGCCGCCGGGGGCGTGTGTCCACGGCTCCGGCGGCTGTTTC
>NZ_JAESIF010000184.1:0-2794 GCF_016757295.1 Streptomyces sp. M2CJ-2
CGCGTCAACCACAGCCACCTCGCCAGACTCAAACTCCGCCTCGCCGCATGACAGTTGGGATTAGCCACCAAGATCGGGCAACTACTGGCCGGGGTGGACCGCCTGGACGCCGGTGCCCGCGTACGCCTTCGGTGTCAGGGTGAGCAGGAACCGTCCGGTGGGGTGTGCGGCCGAGGGGCGGGCGGCGTGGATGGCGTGGACGGCGGCCCAGGAGTGTCCGAAGCGCAGCAGCCCGGTGGCGGTCACCGCGGCGTCGGTGTCGAACGCCTCGATGCGGATGAACCGCAGTCCCTTGATGTAGCTGAGGAGCCCGGGCCGATCGGCGTCTCCGGCCGTCAATGACAGCACAGGCGCGTACAGGCTGCCCAGCCCGCCGGAGGCCTGCACATAGAACGCGGCGACCGCCTCGTTGAACGAATCCTTCGGGTCGTACAGCGCTACGGCGGTGGTGTGGTCGAGGACGACCGCGATCGCCGCCACTACGCGGCCGCCTGAGGGCCGTGCTGAGCGGAGCCCAGCCGCTCCAACAGGGTCCGAGCCTTCGCCTCAGCCTCCGGGCTCGGCGCGCTGCCCAGGGCGGCGGCGAGCTCGGCGCGGGCCAGCTCCGCGCGCTCGGCGTACTCGGCCTGGGTCGGGGTGTCCTGCGCGAGGTCCTCGACCAGGCCCCGGATGGTCGTGCCGTGCTCGGCCGCCAGCCGGGCCAGCCGGTCCCGTGCGGCCGTGCTCACCTTGATGCTCGTCTCGTCTGCTGCCATGTCCCGACTCTACCGCGATCCTCTACTGAGGGTAGAGGAAACGTTGCCGGTGCGGCTGCCGGAGCTGCCGCGCGGCCGCCGCGCTCACCGGCTGTCTTTGGCGGTGTCGCGGCGCGGCCGGTTCGGCTCCCTGCCGATCTGCGCGGTGACCTGCCGGATCTCTCTTTCGCTGTAGGCGGTGCGCACCCCGGAGAAGCTGAATCCAGCAGCGCGGGCTAGCTCCTCCAGCCCGTAGGGGCGACTGCCGTGGAACTCCCGGCCGTAGGCCAGCAGCTGGCGGATTTGAGCGTCGACGGCCTCCTTCTGCGCCTTCAGGTCCTCGAGCGCGAGCAGCAAAGGGTCGACCTGCTGGTCGTCGCTTGCGGCCTCCAGATGGAGGGCGTCCCTCTTGCCCTGCTCGACGGCCTGTTCGCGGGCGTCGCCGTAGCAGTCCTCGGGGATGACGCTGCCCGGCTCGGGCAACGGGTTGCGCAGGGCGGCCAGTTCTTCAATCGGATGCATGTTTGCGATGGTCACAAAATATTGCGCTGTTCGCAATGCCTGGGTGGGGATCGGGCGCTGGCCGGTTACGGCTGCGGGGTACTCACCAGCGCTTCGGGTAGATAGGCGAACCGGATGCCCAACTGCCAGCCGTGCGCGAGACAGGCCAGGGCGGCCAGCGTGACGGCCCCCACCGGCAAAAGGCTCCGGGCAGCCGGGTCGACGTCGACGCTCTCGCGATGGGCCACGAGTCGCTGCTGAAGGGCCTGCTCGAACGCTGCCTGCTCGTCGTCGAGCAGGACGCGCAACAGCCGCTGGTCCGGCGTCAGCGTGCCGGCCATATCGAGCTGCTCAGCCGCACGCGCCCGCTCGGCGGCGTCCGGCTTGCCCAGCGGCACCGGGCCGGGGAGCGCGCCGGGGTAGCGCCCTGGACGGCGGTCAGGTAGCCGCACAAGACATCCATCTCGGCGAGGTCGGCCGGGTCGGACACCGACTCCCGCTTCGAGTACGGAACGCTGTCACGGATGACGGGCGCATAGTCCTCGCGCAGCGGGCTCATCTGCAGAGCGAAGTACAAGATCACGTACACAGTGCCGACGACCGGGGCGCGGTGTGTCAGAGGGTGGTCCGCCAGCGGGGTGCCTCGTCGTCGGGCCGGTGCGGGCCGGCGAAGTGGAAGGGCACGTTGAAGTGTTCCGCCAGGGCGGTGCCGGTTTCCATGGCTTCCTGCGCCTCCGGCCAGGGCGGTACCTGCCCGTTGAGGACCCGCAGATCCGACCCGTGACGGATCCAGGCCAGGTCGACCTCGTGCTGCGGATCGTCGAGGACGGCGATGAGCACCACGAACCAGCCGTCGGTGTCCCCGTCCCAGACCGCCTCCAGCGCGGCCAGGCGCCCGGGCAGCCGACGGATTCCGGTGGCCACCGTCTCCACATCCCGCGGTAGTGCCGGGGCGCGGTCGAGCCGACCGGCCGGCTCCTGATGCCGGGCCATCACCGCACGCTGGCAGTCGTACAGGCCAGGTCGCGGCGCCGGGGCCTCCTCCAGGGCCTGCACGGCCTCCCTCGTGACCCGGATTGCCCGCAGACGGTCATTGCGCAGGACAAGACCGTCCACCCGCTCGCGTACCGACTCCGGCAGCGCGTCCCACCATGTCTCCATCCCGGCATTACAACCCTGCGGGGCATCGTCGACCGCACCGGGGCCACCGCCGTCGGCACCATGTACGTGATCTTGCACTTCGCTCTGCACCACACCGCCCGTCGGCCATCCAGGACGCCCAAGGGCGCCGCGCAAGCGCGGTCGGGCAGGCTCGATCCTGGACCGAGGCTAAAGTTCCTCGATACCGGGTGGCGAAGGGGGATGGTATGAGCGACGTGCCACTGCTCGAGATGAGAATTCCACGAGGAAAACTGCCCCGTCGGAGGCTGGTGACGTTCCTCGGGCTCTGTGCCGGGTCTGGAGCGCTCACACTGCTCCTAACGGCCCTCTCTGACATCGTCGGGTGAGACGTCCCGAAATGATCAGATATTGTGGGCGGGCACGACAGGAGCATCACC
>NZ_JAESIF010000185.1:0-647 GCF_016757295.1 Streptomyces sp. M2CJ-2
GCTCCAGCTCGAACACGGCCGCACCACCTGAACGAAGATCACCAACCGTCACGAGACGTTACCGAGAAGGGTTCATTGCGCACTGTGGACTTGGCGGCTGGTTTTGTGACGTCCTCATTCTTCGAGGTGCGGGGCTTGGTGCCCTTCTGATTGCCGTGTTCCTGCACGTCATTGCGCACTGTGGACTTGGCGGCTGGTTTTGTGACGTCCTCATTCTTCGAGGTGCGGGGCTTGGTGCCCTTCTGATTGCCGTGTTCCTGCACGTCATTGCGCACTGTGGACTTGGCGGCTGGTTTTGTGGTGTCCGTACGCTGCGACTGCTTCGGGTCGGTGCCCTGTGCATCCCGGTTCTGGGGCTGCTTGCCCTCCCGTGCTGCAGTCTTGGCCTTCTGCTGTTCCTCGGCGTTCTTCTCGCGGAGCTTGTGGGTGCGTTCGGTGACGCAGGTGTCGTAGCCCCCGCATTCGACCCGGGCCTGCTGGTACAGCGGGTCGGCGTTGGACTTGCGGGCCTTCTTGGTGGACTTGTCGATGTCCTCGGCGTTCTTCTCGCGGAGCTTGTGGGTGCGTTCGGTGACGCAGGTGTCGTAGCCTCCGCATTCGACCCGGGCCTGCTGGTACAGCGGGTCGGCGTTGGACTTGCGGGCCTT
>NZ_JAESIF010000185.1:655-2625 GCF_016757295.1 Streptomyces sp. M2CJ-2
GTGACGCAGGTGTCGTAGCCTCCGCATTCGACCCGGGCCTGCTGGTACAGCGGGTCGGCGTTGGACTTGCGGGCCTTCTTGGTGGACTTGTCGATGTCCTCGGCGTTCTTCTCGCGGAGCTTGTGGGTGCGTTCGGTGACGCAGGTGTCGTAGCCTCCGCATTCGACCCGGGCCTGCTGGTACAGCGGGTCGGCGTTGGACTTGCGGGCCTCGGCCGTCACCCTGTCGTGCGTCTTCCGCACCTCGATGAGTTTGGGCCCGTTATCGACCAGCTCGCCCTCGGTGAACTCCTTGCCTGTGAAAGACCGCACAAGTTGTTCGAACGGGTTCATTCCCTCGTACTCGTTGTGCTCGTTGATCAGGCGCTGGGCCCGCGCGGGATCGTTCAGCGCCTCCTCAAAAGACTTCTGGTACTTGCGGCTGGCGTAGTCCATGACGGCCTGTCCGGCCAGGTCACCGAGCTGCGCGGCAACCTCGGCGCGACCGCTGCCGCGGAACCCCGGGCCGACAGGCTTCATGCTGCTGATCGCCCTCTTCTGCGACGGCGTGGTGCTGCTGACCGTCCTCTTCTGCGACGGTTCGGTGCTGCTGGTCACCGTCTCCTTCGGTGTCTTGGCGCTGGTGGAACCCGGGCCGCGCGTCGGTGTCTTCGGGCCGCGCTTGGCCGGCTGCGTCCCGTCCTCGTCCCCGTCGATGTCCTTGCCGAGCGTGGACGGCCCGTCGTCCACCCCGCGTATGCCGAGGCTGACGGCCCCGGCGTCGCGCGGCACCGGGACCTTGCCGAAGACTTCCTGCTGCTGGGCCCTGATGGCGGCGCGCTCGTCGGGGGAGACGCCGGGCAGGCGCTCCTTCTCGTAGAGGACGTGATTGTCCATCTTCGCGGCGAAGCTGTCGGCCGTATGGAACTGCAGCTCGAAGGGCTGGCCGCTGAACGGGTCGCGCCATGTGGAGTTGATGCCCTTGTAGCCCGGCGAGTCCCAGGTGTTCTTGAACGTGATGCTCTCGAAGCCCCGCGCCTGCAGGTCATTGATCGCCTGTTGCACACTGTTGGTGTAGTTGCCGGCCGGGACCTCCATCGTGTAGCGGATGGAGTCCTTGATGTCGGCCAAGGCCCGGCCGTGGGTCGTGTTGATGTTGTCTTTGAGCATGTCCGTGGCGAGCTTGCGTTTGAACGAGTCCTCGCCCTTGAGCCGGTACTCGAGGCCGATCAGCCTGCCGTTGTCCACCTTCGCGGTGATGGACTGCATCGACTCCGTGATACGAGGTTCCGCCTCAGCCGCCGTTCGCATGAAGTCGTCAGCAGCGGCGTTCGCTTCGCGGTCCAGGCGTAAGGCGTTCTGGCCTGCCCAGGTGCCATCCGGCAGATTGCGCCAGTCCCGGGAGTCGGGCCTGTCGGAGGGGGAATCCGCCGCTGAGGGCGGGGGTATGGGCGGGGCGGCTGCGGCGGTGGTGGGGCCGGCCAGGATGTAGCTCAGCGCGGCCACCAGGGACACGAACGCCAGGCGCCACACCGTGGGCCAGAGGCGCTGGGCCCGGGCCGGCCATGGCAGCACTCCCCGATGTTCGAGCTCATGGTTGTGCGCAGGACTGTTCATGAGAGAAGCCTTGCGGGCCGTCGAGCAGCCGGGCAATGAATCCGGCGTCCGGGACAGTCCGGATCTGTCTGCCCTGGTCAGAGGCGTTCTCCGCACTCGATTCCGCTCAACGGCGAGAGGGATTTCCAGGCGGAGACGAACCCGGACTGTCCCGGACGCCTGAAGATCTGGCGGGACACCTTCCAGTCGAAAGAACCTCCTTTGCGGGCCACGGACTCCGGGGCCACTGAAGGAGGTTGTGATGGCACAGCAGACGTTGCCCATATCCGCACGACAGGGGTCGAGGCGGGCCGTGGCCCCGGTGTGAGTAGCCGCCTCCGTGACAGCCGGCTAACCCGATGGCGACCGGACGGCAGCAGCCACCTGGTCACCTCA
>NZ_JAESIF010000186.1:0-2518 GCF_016757295.1 Streptomyces sp. M2CJ-2
GTAAAACGACCAGACGTCCCGAGAGCATCACTGAACGGAATCAGTCCAAAGGTCGCAAAGGTTAAATTTCAAGCTGAGGGCGACCAGGTGGTCCAGCAGGCCGTGGGTGGCCCCGGCTCCGTCCACGCGGACGATGAACTTCGTGCTGGAGGAGCGTGGGATTTGGGCCAACGCCGCGAGGAGGACACGCAGATGATCGGCGACCGTGTTCGCGCCGGCGTTGCCGGGGCGCAGTTCCATGGCCAGGCACTCGTCGATGTTCGCGCACCAGGGGTCTGTACGGTGAGCGATGGGTACCAGTGGTGCGATGGTGAGCGGTAGCGGGATACCGGCGGGCCCCGACGGCCGCCCCCAGCCCCTCCCTGCCAGCCTTGGGTGCGACACCCTGCGCTGGCGGGGAGGACGGCCCCGCCGCCCGGCCTCGAGGCCAAGGCGACGGAACACCCCCGCGTCGGCGGGGAGGACGGCGGCTCCCTCTACTCCATGCGCCTGGACCACGGAACACTCCCGCGTCGGCGGGGAGGACTACGCGTTGTCGGCCCGCACCTGCTGGGGAACCGGAACACCCCCGCGGCCAGCATCCGGCAGGTCCGCAAACCTCCTGGCGCGGAATCGGAGACGTCCTGCACCAGCATCCGATGTCCTCAGCGGTCGATGGCCGGCACCCGGTCCAGGCCGGTCTCGCGCATGATGCGCTCCACGGTCTCGCTCAGGGTGCTGCCGGCGCCGATGACGGCCTCGACCTCGCCGAGCAGCAGGTCCCGCTCGCGGTACCACTCACGCAGGTGCTGGTCGGTGACCTGGGCCAGATACGCCGGATCGGGCTTTGTCGCATGCCGAACGAGCGTTTCCTGGAGAGGCACGTCCAGGTAGTAGCAGCGAGAGGTGCCCCGGTGGTCGCGAACGAGGTCCTCAAGCATCGCGCCGTAGCGGTCGGCATACAGGATTCCCTCGACGACCGTGTGGAATCCGGCGTCCAGCGCGTAGCGGGCTGTCATGCCGATCAAGCCGATGTTGGCTGCGCCGGGCCGGTCGCGCTCGCGCAGCACGACGCGGCGCAAGTTGTCCTGGCCGACCAGGGCCAGGTTGCGGCCGAACCTCTCGCGCAGGCGAGCTGCGATGGACGACTTCCCCGAGGCACTGTTGCCGCGCAGGACGATCAGCCGGGTCTCTTCAGTTCCTACCAACACGACGGGCACGATACTGACGGCCGCTGACACCAGGGGCCATCTCATACTGGACGGCGCGGGAGCCGGCCGCCTCGAGGGCGGCCAGGCTGACCGGCCCGCTCACCACCCGCTGGTGAACGTGGGTGGCCTACTGTGTGAGGGGCCCTGTCCTGCATCCGATCAGCAAGGAGCATCAGGCCGTGAACGTCGAGATCCCCCCGGACGTACGCGACACCGCCTCCCAGCTCGGGGCCGGCGTTTCCTACGCGTTGAAGGCCCTGGCCGGCCAACTGGCCGATGACCCTGACATGGGCCGGCCCTCCGGGCTGCCCGGCATCCTCACCGTGACGGTCGACGGCGACATGTTCGAGGACTGCCCTGACCTGTCCGTCGGCTACATCCGTGAGCCGGATCGGATCGAGATTCGCTACCTGAGGCCCGCGCCCCCCGCTGAGTCCTCCCCCGATGCCCCTGACCAGGACCAGGAGCCGGGCCGAGACCAGGGCCAGCCTGCCGACACTGTCGCCGCCGCGGTCGCTGTACGGGAGATCGCCGATGCCTGGCACCGAATTTCCCGCTGGCTGCAGCACCATGCGCCCGACTCCTACGCCGCGCTCCGTACCGGTGCCAACCCCGCTGCCATCGCCGCTCTGGAAGGCGACCTCGGCATTCAGATACCCGTCGGGCTGCGGGTCCTGTGGTTGCTGACCGCGGGTGACGACGGGGCCAACGGCTGGGGATGCCTGCCCGGCAACCGGGCTCTGATGAACCTGGACGCCGTGGCCGCCGTCTACCGGCTGAAGATGGACTCCCAGGCCCACCAGGACACTCTCAACGTCCGCCGCCCCGAGGACGACCGGATCACCGTGTGGAAGCCCACCTGGATTCCGGTGGTCTCCTACGGTTCGGCTGACCGCACATCGGGCCTGTACTTGGATGCCGCGACCGGATACCTGGGCCGCTGGTCCCGCTACAACGAAGTCGCAGGCGATGAACTCGACACGCTGGCCACCTACCTGGAAGAGGCTGCCGACATGCTCGAAGCCCCGGCCCTGGCCACCCGGGACAAGCCCGGCCTGATCGGTGGGGCGCTGGTGTGGCGCAGCAGTATCGATCCTGCGGGGGAAGACCGGTGGCAGCCCCTAGCCGGCTGACCACGCACGAGAAGGGGGGCAGCCCACTCCTCGGGCAGGTCCTTCCACTGCAGCCCATGACGCACCTTGTAGAGGGATGCCTCGAACGCCACCCGAGGCGGAACGATGCGAGTCTTCTACTAGGGCTTGGTTAGGTTGGGGCGGGTTCGGCATGTCGGGTCGGCTTCAGGGATCTTCGGCAGGTCGGGCACGTCC
>NZ_JAESIF010000187.1:0-2471 GCF_016757295.1 Streptomyces sp. M2CJ-2
GGTCGGTGCGCTGGATGTGCTGGTGCCGGTGGTGCTGTTCGTGTTGTCGATCGCGGCCGCCTCCGCCATCCCGCACGAGCACCGGATTTCGGTCCGCCCGCCGGTCGTGGCGCTGGCGGCGGTCGGCTGTTTCGCGTTGCTGTGGCGTCATCGCCACCCGTTCGGCGCCCTGGTCACCGCCCTCGCCTGCGGGGTGGGCTTCCAGGTGCTCGGGATTCGGGAGAGTCCGCTGGTGACGAGTCCGGTCATCGTGTCCGTCTACACGGTGGCGGTGCGGACCGACCGGCGTACTGCCTGGGTGGCCGCGTCGGCCTCGGCCGCTCTGCTGGTCGGGACAGGCCTGGTGTTCGGCTCCCGCTCATGGTTCGGGGACAACGTGGCGATGCTGGCCTGGACGGCCCTGCCCGCTGCGGTGGGGGACGGGGTGCGGTCGCGCCGTGCGTATGTGGCGGCGGTGGAGGAGCGGGCGGAGTATGCGGAGCGGACCCGGGAGCAGGAGGCGCGGCAGCGGGTGGCGGCCGAGCGGATCCGGATCGCGCGTGAGTTGCATGATGTGGTCGCGCATCACATCGCGTTGATCAATGCGCAGGCCGGTGTTGCTGTTCATCTGGTGGAGCGGCGGCCGGAGCAGTTGGTGGCCGCTTTGGAGGGTATCCGGGAGGCCAGTGGGTCCGCGCTGGAGGAACTGCGGGTGACGGTGGGTCTTTTGCGGCAGTCCGATGATCCCGGGGCGCCGCGGGATCCGATGCCGGGTCTGGCGCAGGTGCCGGAGCTGCTGGCGTCCTTCGGGCGGGTCGGTCTGTCGGTCCGGCACCTGCGGCACGGCGTGGTGGAGCCGCTGGCGCCGGCGGTGGATCTGGCCGCGTACCGCATTGTGCAGGAGGCCCTGACGAATGTGCGCAAGCACGCCGGGGCCGATCATGCCCGTCTCTGTCTGTACTACCGGGCGCCGTGGCTGACGGTCACGGTCGAGGACGACGGGCGGGCCCGGCCGCACGGGTCCCCTTCCGGGACCGGGCACGGGCTGGTCGGGATGCGTGAGCGTGCGGCCAGTGTCGGGGGGAGGCTGGAGGCCGGGGCGCGTCCCGGCGGGGGGTTCACCGTGACCGCGGAACTGCCGCTGCGGCCGGGTGCGGCGGTGGTGGCGCCGGTCGGGCGGGGTGCCGGGGAGGGATGGGGGTGACGGTCCGGGTACTGCTCGCCGATGACCAGGCTCTGCTGCGGGGCACCTTCAGGATGCTGTTCGATTCCGCCGACGACATGGAGACGGTGGGCGAGGCGTCCAACGGCCGTGAGGCGGTGGAGCTGGCCAGGGAGCGGCGGCCGGATGTGATTTTGATGGACATCCGCATGCCGGAGATGGACGGCCTGGCCGCCACGCGGCTGATCGGCGAGGCCGAGGACCTTTCGGCGGTGAGGGTTTTGATCCTGACCACCTTCGAGGACGACGAGTACGTGGCGGAGGCCCTGCGGGCGGGTGCGAGCGGTTTTCTCGGCAAGGGTGTCCGGCCCGGGGAGCTGCTCGATGCCGTGCGCACGGTCGCGGCGGGGGACGCGCTGCTGTCCCCCGCCGCGACCCGGGGGCTGATCAGGCGGTTTCTGGCGCAGCCGGCGCCGTGCACGGCGGCCGTGCACGAGCGGCTGGAGTGTCTGACGCGGCGGGAACGCGATGTTTTGGGGCTGGTCGCGCTGGGGCTGTCGAACGAGGAGATCGCCGAGCGTCTGTTCGTCAGCCCGCTGACGGCCAAGACCCATGTCAACCGGGCCATGACCAAGCTGGCCGTCCGCGACCGGGCCCAGCTGGTGGTCATCGCCTACCAGTGCGGCGTGGTCAGCCCGGCGACGACGGCGGATGGTCCCTCGGCGGCCGGGTGAGGGCCGGCGGGGCCGCACGGGGCGTGGTGGCCCTGTGGTAGGCCGGGCCGGCGGATACCGCGGGCGTGGTAGCCGGGAATTGCTGCACGGGGACGACGCGCGAGGGGCCGTTTTTGGGCGATGGTGGGGTCAGGAAACGGGGCCGGTGTACCGGTGCAGCCGTGCACCGGCCCCGTTGACGGTGCGATTCTCACCCCGGCACGAAGGGACCCGCCATGTTCACTCCCGCCCAGGATTGCCGCACCATCGGCGACCTGCTCGAAGGACACGCCCTCGACGTCCTGGACCCCGGCGAGGCGAGCGCGGTCCGCGCCCACCTGGCGACCTGTTCCGGCTGCCGGGACGAGCATCACTGCCTGGCGGCCGTGGCCGCGCACCTGTCCTTGCTGCGTACGGCCCTGGCCTGCGAGCCCGGCCGGCGGCAGCCGTCGTGGCTGCCCGGGCCGGCCGGGTGCCGCGGTGGCCCGCGCCGCCGGCGCCGCCGGCACGGTGCGGCCCGGGGGCGCCGGCCGCCTCGCTCACGCTGTCCCAGTGGGTGAGCCGGCTCGCCTACGTCAGGTGAGCGGCCGGGCGGCGTGCCGATCCGCCCGGGCGGC
>NZ_JAESIF010000188.1:0-2389 GCF_016757295.1 Streptomyces sp. M2CJ-2
TGTCGGCGTACGGGCTGTAGTGCAGAGGTATGTACGGGCTGATGTACAGAGCTTGAGACCGTGTCAGCTGACGGCGGTGATGCCGCCTTCGATGGCGGTGAGGCGGTTCTTCAGCCGGTAGCTGGCGCCGTTGATGGCGAGGATCTCGCAGTGGTGCAGGAGGCGGTCGATGATGGCGGTGGCCAGAACGTCGTCGCCGAAGACCTGGCCCCACTCACTGAAACTCTTGTTCGAGGTCAGCAAGGTCGAGCCCTTCTCGTAGCGCTTGGAGAGCATCTGGAAGACGAGGTTCGCCTCGTCACGCTCCAGCGGGAGGTATCCGACCTCATCGACCACGAGGACGTTGGGCCGCAGGTAGGTGCGGAGTTTGCTGGCCAGGCGGCCGATGGCGTCGGCGGCTTTGAGCTGGCGGACCATGTCGTCGAGGGTCGTGAAGTAGATCGTGTAGCCGGCCCGGCAGGCGGCGACCGCCAGGGCGACCGCGAGGTGTGTTTTCCCTACCCCCGGCGGGCCGAGCAGGGCGACGTTGGCCCTGGCCTCGACGAACGCGAGGGTGGCCAGG
Organism: Streptomyces sp. M2CJ-2; assembly: GCF_016757295.1. Classification (NCBI taxonomy): domain Bacteria; kingdom Bacillati; phylum Actinomycetota; class Actinomycetes; order Kitasatosporales; family Streptomycetaceae; genus Streptomyces; species Streptomyces sp. M2CJ-2. The sequence goes on from NZ_JAESIF010000188.1 coordinate 563, forward strand.
TCCTTGACCTTCCTGGGATCGAGTTCGGGCTGGTAGGAGAAGTCGTACTCCTCGATCGTCTTGTAGTGCGGCAGCCGGGACAGCCGCAGGGCATGGCGGAAGCGGCGCTCTTCACGGACGGCGAGTTCTTCTTCCAGGACCAGGTCGAGGAAGTCGAGGTAGGCCATCTGACCGGCGTCGGCCCGGCCGACGTGCTCGGCCAGCGACTGAGTCAGGTGGGGCAGGCCGAGCTTGGTGGCGGTGGCGCGGATCCGGGCGGTGACCAGCTCGCTCAACGCGTGTCCTTGGGGTCGAGGGGGGCGGGGGTGAAGGGGCGGGTGCCGGTGATCTGGTCGTAGAGCGCCAGCGGCCGGGTGCCGACGTGGACCTGCGCGGCTCTGGCCCGGGTCAGCAGGGAGACCAGCCCGCCGGGCTCGGTGTCCGTGCGGGCCGGCCTGGCCGCGGGCGTGCCGGGATCGGTGGTGGTGGCGCGGGTATGTCCGTCGGGCAGGCACTGCCAGTGCGCCTCGTCCACGATGATGCGGGCGCCGCGGCCGACCGCGCGCGGATGGACGGCCAGCAGCGTGATGCCCTGGGCGTCGGGCACGGTGGAGTGCAGCGCGACCGAGGCCGCCGAGGCCCTGACCTCGACCAGCTGGCGGTGGCGGACCTTGGTGGCGGGCACCGAGTAGAGGTTGGCGTCGAAGGCGACCAGGCAGTCCTTGCCGACGTGCCGCAAAAACCGGTCGGCCACGAGGTAGGGGCGGGCCGGCAGCGGCCGCAGCGCGGCGTGATCCCGCGCGGCCCGCACGCCGATCACTTCGCCGTGGGTGCGGTGGGTGCGGGCCCGGCGCCGGGGGACCCAGGCCATGAACGCCCCGTCCAGGTCGTCCAGCCCGGAGAAGGCCCGGCCGGCCAGTACGTGGTCGCGGACGATGGTCACCTGGCGTTCGACCCGGCCCTTGCCGGTGGGCCGGTAGGCGGCCAGCACGTCGATGTCGAAGTCGTAGTGCCCGGCGAACGCGACGGCCTCCGGATGCAGGGGGACCGCCTCGCCGGGTGCGACGTGGCGGCGGACCACGGTCTTGGTCCGGTCGTAGACGATCACGCCGGGCACCCCGCCGTAGTGCGCGAACGCCCGGCGGTGGCAGTCCCAGAAGGCCGCCAGGTTCTGGCTGGTGGTGAAGCAGCAGAACGGATCCCGGGAATAAGACAGGACCATGTGGAAGGAGTAGACCTTCGGGATCCCGACGTGGGCCAGGATGCCGCCCTCGTCGCCCCAGTCGACCTGGGCCTGGGCGCCGGGCACCACCTCGAAGCGACGGTGGAGGCGGGCCAGCTCCCGCGGGGTGTATCCGAGCTCCTCCGCGATCCTGGGGCGGGCCTGCTGCACATACAGCTTGACGCGCTGGTAGTGGTGCGGGAAGCCGTACTGCTCGACGAGACGCTCATGGATCACCGCGGCTTTCAGCAGCACCTCGGCCCGCAGCCAGGCATCGATCACATGCGCCCATGGCTTGATCACCTGGTTGCCCAGATCCGACCGCGGTGCCGGAGCCGGAGGCTCGGGCGGCCCGTCGCTCTCCAGATACTTCTTGACCGTGCGCCAGTTCAGGCCGGTCTCCCGGGCGATCTCCGAGATGCTCGCGCCCGCCTCATGCAGAGACCGGAAGCGCCGCAACTCCAGCCACCGCTCCGGTTCCAGCAGCATGCTCCGGGCCTCCCTCATCGCCTCATAACATCAGCGACAGGCTCCTCCCACCGGCCCGGCCCCCGGCCAGACACGCCGGAGCACCTCTGCAGATCAACCCGTACGCACCTCTGCACCAGAGCCCGTACGCCGACACC
>NZ_JAESIF010000189.1:0-2325 GCF_016757295.1 Streptomyces sp. M2CJ-2
CGTGATCTTGCTGGTGGGGGCCGCTGCAGGGATGGATACGGCCACCGTTGATCATCGTGAGTTGTGTGGACAAACGACGAGACGGTGGCCGCAGGCCACAGCATAGATCCCATCCGGTGGCGGGAGGCGTTCGAGGTGGCCATGAGCCGGATCGCGGGCCGGTTCGCGCGGGTCGAACCCCGGCTGCGGGCAGGGCGGTTGGTGCTGGGGCTACTCTCGGACCTGCCGCGCAAGAACTGCTGGACGATCGCGGAGTGGGCCGGGGAGGCCGGCCCGCACGGCATGCAGCATCTGCTGTGCCGGGCCTCCTGGGACGCTGATGCGGTCCGCGACGACGTGCGCGAATACGTCGTCGAGCACCTCCACGACGATGCCGCGGTGCTGGTCGTCGACGAGACCGGCGACGTGAAGAAGGGCAGCCACACCGTCGGGGTCCAGCGCCAGTACACCGGCACCGCCGGCCGGATCGAGAACTCCCAGGTCGCGGTCTACCTCGTCTACGCCGGCGAGCGCGGGCACGCGGCGGTGGACCGGGAGCTGTACATCCCGCGCTCCTGGACGTGTGACCCGGACCGCTGCCAGGCAGCAGGGCTCGGCGAGGACACCGTCTTCGCGACCAAGCCGGAACTGGCCCGCACGATGATCGAACGATTCCTGGACGCCGGACACCGCGTGGGCTGGGTCACGGGTGACGAGGTCTACGGGGGCAACCCGAAACTGCGGGCGGCCCTGGAAAAACGCGGCCTGGGCTATGTCCTCGCGGTGGCCTGCTCGGCCGAAGTGACCACCGGTGCGGGAAAGTTCCGCGCCGACGCGCTGGCCAAGAAGCTCCCGGAGCGGGCCTGGCAGAAACTGTCGGCCGGACGCGGCGCGAAGGGGTACCGCTACTACGACTGGGCCGTCATCGACCTCACCGACCCGGCGCCGGGCCACCGACAGCTGCTGATCCGGCGCAACCGCACCACCGGTGAACTCGCCTACTACCGCTGCCATTCCACTGTGCCGGTCCCGCTGAGCATCCTGGTCAAGACGGCCGGCTCCAGGTGGCGGGTGGAGGAAACCTTCCAGACCGGGAAGGGCCTGGCGGGACTCGATGAGCACCAGGTTCGCCGCTACCCCTCTTGGAGCCGCTGGGTCACCCTTGCGATGCTCGCCCATGCCTTCCTCGCGGTGGTCCGCGCCGACGAACACGCCCACCGGCCGGGACCAACCGATCTGGTCCCGCTGTCCTGCAACGAGATCCAGCACCTGTTCCTCGCCGTCACCGTCCGGCCGCTGAACGACCTCGCTCACCGGCTCGGCTGGTCCGACTGGCGACGCCGCCACCAGGCACGATCACAGACCAGCCACTACCGACGACAAGCCGCATCCCAGACATTGTGACTGAGCACTCTAGTCGGCCCGTCTCGCCAAGTAGAACACTCAGTTACGCAGGGCTGCGTCGCGGGCGCGGTGTGGGGTGGCGATAGCCACGCCACGACATCTCCGTTGAAGGCCGTGGCAGGATCCGTCGGCATGAGGATTGAACAAGCGGAGCGGCCTGTCGCCCTGGTCAGCGGGTCCACGTCGGGAATCGGGGAGGCCGTCGCGCGGAGGCTGGCGGCGGACGGGATGCGGCTCGTGGTGCACTCGCGGCGAAGTGCGGAGGCCGGGGAGGCGCTGGCGGCGGAGCTCGGCGGGGCGTACATGAGGGCGGATCTGGCGGTGGAAGAGGAGGCCCGGGGGCTGGTCGAGGCGGCACTCGGCCGGTTCGGGCGGCTGGACGTGCTGGTGAACAACGCCGGCATCAGCTGGCCGATCCCGCACGACGACTTGGCCGCGGCGACGCCGGCTGACTGGCGGCAGTTGCTGGAAGTCAACCTGATCGCACCGTGGGTGCTGTGCACGGCGGCACTTCCGGCGCTGCGCCAATCCCCCACGGGCGGCAGCATCGTGAACATCACCAGCCATGCCGGGGTGCGCCCCAAGGGCTCGTCGGTGCCGTACGCGGCCAGCAAAGCCGCTCTGAATCACGTGACCCGGCTGCTCGCGGCTGCGCTCGGGCCCGAGGTGCGGGTCAACGCGGTGGCGCCGGGGCTGGTGGACACGCCGATGACGAAGGACTGGGCGCAGGCGCACGAGCTGTGGCAGGACCGCGCGCCCATGCGCCGCCCGGCCCAGCCCGCCGACGTGGCCGACCTGGTGGCGACGGTGATCGCCAGCACCTATCTCACCGGCGAGGTCATCGTGCTCGACGGAGGACTGAACCTAACCTGAGTTGGCCGGAGGGCTACTGCCACGGCCAGAGAACCACCCTGCCAGCCAACTACCGCGCTCAAGATCACA
>NZ_JAESIF010000019.1:0-128009 GCF_016757295.1 Streptomyces sp. M2CJ-2
CAGGCGCGGCTCGGCCCCGGCCGCCCCGACGGCCCCGACGCGGGCGGCGACCCGGCCGACGGAGCCGGCCGGGCACGCGCCACCCGCAACGGGCTGCTGGTCGCCGCCGTCCTGGTGTCCGGCCTCGCCCTCGCCGTCTCCCTGATGCCGTTCGGCGGCACGGACGCCGACAGCGCGATCCGCACCGGCGCCGAGCCCGGACCGGTGGCCGATCCGGGCCCGTACCCGCCCGCGGTCCCCGCCCCCACCGCCTCCGCCTCCGGCTCTGCCTCCCCCGGCACCCCGCAGCCGCCCTCCGAAGGCGCCCCGGGCCCGGCGAAACCCGACCCCGACCCCGAACCCCAGGGCAGCACCACCGCCACCGCCCCCACCGCGCCCAGGACCACCGCGCCCAGCAGGCCGGCCGTCTGCCACGCCGCGTACGACCTGGTCAACCAGTGGCCCGTCGGCTTCCAGGCCACCGTCACCGTCACCACGACGGAGCCCCTCGACTCCTGGCGCGTGGCCTTCACCTTCGAGGACGGTCAGCGCGTCACCCAGATGTGGGACGCCGAGGTCAGCCAGAACGGGCCCCGCGTCACCGCCACCGCCGCCGACTACAACAGGACCGCCCCCGCCGGCGGGAAGCTCGCCTTCGGCTTCATCGCCTCCTGGAACGGCACGAACTCCCCGCCCTCCGACATCACCCTCAACGGCCACTCCTGCACGACCATGTGACGCGGCCCGGCCCGAAACCCCCGGGCGTCCGGGGCGCCCGTCAAATCGGTGGCGCCCCGGGCCTGCGGTCTCCTACAGTGAGGGCCGCAGCACACGAGCGGCGCGCGCATGCGCCGTGGTCCGCTGCCGCCGGATCGAGTGAGGGACGGGAGGTGTGACCGATGGCTGTCTTTGCGATGGGCGCTGCCCGCATCCAGGAATCCATCCGTTTCATCTCCGTGGCCACCGGCTGACCTCACCTTTCCGTTCCGCGCGTCTTCGCGCGGCCGCCGGGGCCACCCTCGCGAAGGGTCACCCCTTGAGTTCCACCTCTTCTTTCCCCACCTCCGCCACCACCTCTCCCGTCTCCCTCCCCGCGTCGCGGTCCTCCGCGCTGGCCGCCTACGGCTGGGACGGGACGTGGGCCGACGCGTTCGCCCCGTACGAGGCCGAAGGGCTGCTGGCCGGGCGCGTGGTGCGGGTCGACCGCGGTCAGTGCGACGTGGTCACCGCAGACGGGACCGTACGGGCCGACACCGCGTTCGTCACCCCGCGCGACCCCCTGCGGGTCGTGTGCACCGGGGACTGGGTCGCCGTCGAACCGGAGGGCGGCACCCCGCGCTACGTACGGGCCTACCTGCCACGGCGTACCGCCTTCGTGCGCTCCGCCTCCTCCGAGCGGTCCGAGGGGCAGATCCTCGCCGCCAACGTCGACCACGCCGTCATCGCCGTCTCGCTCGCCGGCGAGCTGGACCTGGCGCGGATCGAACGGTTCCTCGCCCTCGCCTGGGAGTCCGGGGCGCAGCCGGTGGTCGTGCTCACCAAGGCCGACCTCGTGCCGGACGCGGTGACCCGGGCCCATCTGGTCCAGGACGTGGAGACCACCGCGCCCGGTGTCCCGGTGCTAGCCGTCAGCGCGCGGGACGCTGGGGGTACCTCCCTGCTCGAGCGAAGCCGAGAGCTTGGGGGAGGCCTGGACGTCCTCGCCGCGGTCGTCTCCGGCGGTACGTCGGTACTGATCGGCGTGTCGGGCGCGGGCAAGTCCACCCTCGCCAACGTGCTCCTCGGCGAGGACGTGATGGACGTCCAGGCGGCCCGGGAGGTCGACGGCAAGGGCCGCCACACCACCACCACCCGCAACCTGCTCGCCCTGCCCGGCGGGGGAGTCCTCATCGACACCCCGGGCCTGCGGGGCGTCGGGCTCTGGGACGCCGGCAGCGGCGTCAGCCAGGTGTTCTCCGAGATCGAGGAGCTCGCCGGGGGCTGCCGTTTCCACGACTGCGCGCACGAGAGCGAACCGGGGTGCGCGGTCCTCGAGGCCATCGAGGCGGGCGCCCTGCCGGAACGCCGCCTCGAGAGCTACCGCAAACTGCTGCGGGAGAACCAGCGCATCGTCGCCAAGACCGACGCGCGGCTGCGCGCGGAGATCCGCAAGGAGTGGAAGCGGAAGGGGGCGGTGGGCAAGGCGGCGATGGAGGCGAAGCGGGGCCGCCTGCGCTGACCCGTCGGCGCCCCCTCGCCCCCCGGCACCTCCCTGTCCGATTTCCGCCAGCCGGCCTCCCCCGGCCGGCGGAGACTGGACGGTGTGATGGACGAGGACAGCAGGTACGAGGCGGTGCGCAGCCGGGACGGCCGGTTCGACGGCGCGTTCTTCTTCGCCGTCGGGACGACCGGGATCTACTGCCGTCCCAGCTGCCCCGCCGTCACACCGAAACGACGCAACGTGCGGTTCTTCGCGACCGCCGCCGCCGCGCAGGGCGCCGGATTCCGGGCCTGCCGGCGGTGCCGTCCGGACGCCGTCCCCGGCTCCGCCGAGTGGAACGTGCGCGCCGACGTGGTGGGCCGGGCCATGCGGCTGATCGCCGACGGCGTGGTCGACCGCGAGGGCGTCGCGGGACTGGCCGCCCGGCTCGGCTACAGCGCCCGCCAGGTGCAGCGCCAGCTCACCGGCGAACTGGGCGCCGGGCCCGTCGCCCTCGCCCGCGCGCAGCGCGCGCACACCGCGCGCGTGCTGCTGCAGACCACCGGACTCCCGATCACCGAGATCGCCTTCGCCGCCGGGTTCGCCAGCGTGCGGCAGTTCAACGACACCGTCCGCTCCGTGTACGCCATGCCCCCCACCGCACTGCGCGCCGCCGCACCCGGCGGCGGCCGGGCCGCCACCCGCCGTACGGCCGCCCCCACGGCGGGCATCCCCGTGCGGCTCGCCCACCGCGGCCCGTACCAGCCCCGCCCCGTCTTCGACCTGCTGGAACGCGAGGCCGTCCCGGGCGTCGAGGAGATCACCGGAACCCCGGGCGCCCGCACCTACCGGCGCACCCTGCGCCTCCCGTACGGCATCGGCGTCACCGCCGTCGACGAACGTCCCGGGACCACGCGCCCCGGCTCCGCCGCCCGCCTTGGCGGCTGGCTCGACGCCCGTGTCCACCTGACCGACCTCCGGGACCTGACCACTGCCGTACAGCGGCTGCGCCGCCTCTTCGACCTGGACGCGGACCCGTACGCCGTGGACGAACGGCTCGGCGCCGACGCGCGGCTCGCCCCGCTGGTCGCCGCCCGGCCCGGACTGCGCTCGCCGGGCACCGCCGACCCGGAGGAACCCGCGGTACGGGCCCTGGTGGGCCGAGAGGAGGCCGCGCGGCTGGTCCAGCGGTACGGCAAGAGGCTCGACGCCCCCTGCGACGGCCTCACCCACCTCTTCCCCGAACCGGCCGTCCTCGCCGAGGCCGAACCCGGCGGCACCCTGGGTGCGCTCACCGCCGCCCTCGCGGACGGCACCGTACGCCTCGACCCCGGCGCCGACCGGGACGACACAGCGGACGCCCTGCGCGCCGTTCCCGGCCTGGACGCCCGTACCATCGCCGAGATCCGCACCCGTGCCCTCGGCGACCCGGACGTGGCCCCGCCCGGTCCGGATCTGCCCGACAGCTGGCGCCCCTGGCGCTCATACGCACTGAACCACCTGCGCGCGGCAGGGGAGTTGGAGTACCGATGACCGTGACGACCACGCCGACCACGCCGACCACGCCGAACACGACGACCACGCCGAACACGACGACCGTGACGAACACGACAGCCACGCCGACCACGACGACGAGCACCCCGCACCCGTACTGGACGAGCGTGCGGAGCCCGCTCGGGCCGTTGCTCCTCACCGCCGGACCGGACGGGGAGCTGACCTCGCTCTCCGTGCCCGGCCAGAAGGGCGGTCGCGATGTGCCGGAAGGCGGGCGGCAGGACCCGGGGCCGTTCCGCGCGGCGGAGGAACAGCTCGCCGCGTACTTCGCCGGTGAGCTGAGGGATTTCCGGCTGCCCCTGCACACCGCCGGCACCCCCTTCCGGGAGAAGGTCTGGGCCGCGCTCGACGACGTCCCCTACGGGACGACCGTGTCGTACGGCGAGATCGCCGCCCGGATCGGTGCCTCCCGGGCCGCCGTACGGGCCGTGGGCGGCGCGATCGGCGCCAACCCGTTGCTGATCGTGCGCCCCTGCCATCGGGTGATCGGCGCCGACGGGTCGCTGACCGGATACGCGGGCGGCCTGGACCGCAAGGTGCGACTGCTCACCCACGAAGGGGTCCTTCGCCCGTAGCCGGGGGCCGTTCTGTCCGGGGTTCTCAGCCCCAGATCACCGCGCCGAGCCAGGCCGCCATGATCAACTGGCAGGTGAACAGTTCGGTCAGCAGGCTCCAGCCGCCCGCGCGCATCGCCGTACGCGTCGCCGTGACCGCTTCGCCGTGGCCGCCCAGGCGGATCCGCTCGCCGGCGTAGATCCCGGCCACGAAGCCCGGGACGGAGCCCAGCACGGGCACCAGGACGAAGCCGAGGAACGACCCCGCGCCGGCGTACGCCGGCACCCGCCCCTCGATCCCGCCGGCCCGTAGCCGGCGGGGCGGCAGCGTCCAGCGGACCACCCGGGAGAGGAGCAGGGCGACGGTCGACCCGACGAGCACCCACCACGCCACGGGGCGCGGGTCCTTCAGGGCCCACCAGAGGATCCCGGCCCACACCAGCCACGACCCCGGCACCCCGGGCAGCAGTACTCCGCACAGGCCGAGCAGGATCACCAGTCCGGCCAGCAGGAGGTCCCACGCTCCCATCTGTCCAGAGTGCCGGAGGACGGCAAGGGGCGCAGACCAGGTGCGCCGGACCCGCACCGACCACTCCTGTGGAACGGTCGTTCCCTGCGGCGGGTGGCGTGCCGTCGCCGCCCGGCACCGGGGACGGATTTCCTGATGCCCCGTTTCCATCGGGCCCTCGCGGTGGAGAATTGAGGGTATGAGTGAGCAGGGGGGCGGGTCCGCCGGTCACCAGGACGACTGGTGGGGGCAGTTGTACGGCGCCGACGCCGACGACACGGGCTCCGCGTCCGCGGCCGACTCCCTCGACGACCGCTTCGACTCGGCGGCCGGCACGGTGAACGAGAGGCCGACCGCGCCCGCCGCCGAGGCCACGCCCACCCTCGCCGATGTCCCCGCCGACCCCCGTGCACAGCGTCCCGTCCGCCCCGCCCGCCCCGCCGAAGCGCCGCCGGTGCCGTGCGGCCATGTGGGCCCCCGGCCGCCCACCTACGCCGCCGAACCCATCGCACTGCCCGCCGCCGACCCCCACGAACTGGACGACCTGGTCCCGGACACCGTGCTGGACGGCGCCCGGTACGGGGCCTGCACCCTGCGGGCCGCGTCCGTACGGGGCGACTCCGCGCGCCACCGTGGCGAACCGCGGCGGGACGCCCTGCTGACCGCCCGGTTCGGCAGCGGGGACCGGGCACTGGTGCTGGTGGCGGTCGCGACCGGCGCACGCGCCACCCCCGGCGCACACCGCGCGGCCGCCGAGGCCTGCCGGTGGATGGGCAAGGCGGTGGGCCTCAGCCATTCCCGTCTCGCCGAGGACATCAGGGCCGCCCGGCGCGGCGAACTCAAGTCCGGACTGCACCGCCTCACCGACCGCACCCTCGGCAGGCTCCGCGCGGGCGCCGCCGAGCAGGGTCTCGAACCCGAGGCGTACGGGGCCACCCTGCGCTGCCTCCTGCTGCCCGCCGACCCCGCATGCCGTACCCGGGTGTTCTTCGGCGTCGGCCCCGGCGGCCTGTTCCGGCTGCGGGACGGCGCGTGGCAGGACATCGAACCGGAGGCCGCCGAGGCCAGGGGAGGGGCCGTGATGGGCTTCGGCTCGCCACCGTCCGAGACCCCCGAGGGCGACCGGCTCACCATGGACCTCGGCATCCCGACGCCCCCGAGCCCGTACGAGCCCGCCCCCGGACCCCCGCGCGAACCCTTCCGCTTCCGCACCTCTGTAGCCCGTGAGGGTGACACCCTCCTGCTGTGCAGTACGGGCCTGGCCGATCCGCTGCGCGGCGAGCGAGAACTCCGGGCCCACCTGGCCGAGCGGTGGTCCCGCCCCGAACCGCCGGGTCTCGCCGCGTTCCTCGCCGACGCCCAAATACGGGTCAAGGGGTACGCGGACGACCGTACGGCCGTCGCCGTCTGGGAGGCGTGAGCGCGAGGGGTGTGAATTCATGGAACCCGGAGGGAGACCCGGAAGCCCGCAAGCCCGAGGGATTCACGGACACCGAAGGGGCGCACGAGAGTCATGGCCAAACAGAACGTCGCGGAACAGTTCGTCGACATCCTGACCCGCGCGGGAGTCAAGCGCCTCTACGGCGTCGTCGGCGACAGCCTCAACCCCGTGGTCGACGCCGTGCGCCGCAACTCCGCCATCGACTGGGTCCACGTCCGGCACGAGGAGACCGCCGCCTTCGCCGCCGGCGCCGAGGCCCAGATCACCGGTCGGCTCACCGCCTGCGCCGGCTCCTGCGGGCCCGGCAACCTCCACCTCATCAACGGGCTGTACGACGCCCACCGGTCCATGGCCCCGGTCCTCGCCCTCGCCTCGCACATCCCGTCCAGCGAGATCGGCCTCGGCTACTTCCAGGAGACCCATCCAGACCAGCTGTTCCGCGAGTGCAGCCACTACAGCGAGATGATCTCCAGCCCCCAGCAGATGCCCCGGCTGCTGCACACCGCCATCCAGAACGCGGTGGGCCGCTCCGGGGTCAGCGTCGTCACCCTGCCCGGTGACATCGCCGACCACGCCGCCCCGGAGAAGGCCGCCGAGACCGCCCTGGTCACCTCCCGGCCCACGGTCCGGCCCGGCGACGCCGAGATCGACCGGCTCGTCGACATGATCGACGAGGCCGGGAAGGTCACCCTCTTCTGCGGCGCCGGCACGCAGGGCGCGCACGCCGAGGTCATGGAGTTCGCCCAGAAGATCAAGTCCCCGGTCGGGCACGCCCTGCGCGGCAAGGAGTGGATCCAGTACGACAACCCGTACGACGTCGGCATGAGCGGGCTGCTCGGATACGGCGCCGCCTACGAGGCCACCCACGAGTGTGACCTGCTGATCCTGCTCGGCACCGACTTCCCGTACAACGCCTTCCTCCCCGACGACGTGAGGATCGTCCAGGTCGATGTGCGGCCCGAGAACCTCGGCCGCCGCTCGAAACTGGACCTCGCGGTGTGGGGCGACGTACGGGAGACGCTGCGCTGTCTGACCCCGAGGGTCAAGGCCAAGGACGACCGCAGGTTCCTCGACCGGATGCTGAAGAAGCACGCGGACGCGCTGGAGGGGGTGGTGAAGGCGTACACGCGGAAGGTCGAGAAGCACGTGCCGATCCACCCCGAGTACGTGGCCTCCGTGCTGGACGAACTCGCCGACGACGACGCGGTGTTCACCGTGGACACCGGGATGTGCAACGTCTGGGCGGCCCGCTACGTCTCGCCCAACGGCCGTCGCCGGGTCATCGGTTCGTTCTCCCACGGCTCGATGGCGAACGCGCTGCCGATGGCGATCGGGGCACAGTTCGTCGACCGGGGCCGACAGGTCGTGTCGATGTCCGGGGACGGCGGATTCACCATGCTCATGGGCGACTTCCTCACCCTCGTCCAGTACGACCTGCCGGTGAAGGTCGTCCTCTTCAACAACTCCTCGCTCAGCATGGTCGAGTTGGAGATGCTGGTCGCCGGGCTGCCCTCGCACGGAACCGCCATGAAGAACCCGGACTTCGCCGCCGTCGCCCGCGCGTGCGGCGCGCACGGGGTGCGGGTGGAGAAGCCGAAGGACCTCGCCGGGGCCCTCAAGTCGGCGTTCGAGCACAAGGGTCCGGCCCTCGTCGACGTCGTCACCGATCCCAACGCGCTGTCCATCCCGCCGAAGATCAGCGCCGAGATGGTGAGCGGCTTCGCGCTGTCCGCGTCGAAGATGGTGCTGGACGGCGGGGTCGGCCGGATGCTCCAGATGGCGCGTTCCAACCTGCGCAACGTGCCCCGGCCGTAACGGGGTTCAGCCCGCCCGGGGCGCCCAGCGACGGGCTTCGGTGTCGTACTCGTAGTGGGGCAAACCCTCGATGCCGCTGGTGCGGAACGGACGGCCCCGGTCGTCGATCCGCACGGTGCCGGAGCGGCCGGCCGAGGACCAGTCCAGTTCCAGGTGCCAGTGGCAGTCGCAGGTCACGGTCCGGGCGGTGACCTGCAGCACCTCCGGGTCCGTCGCGGAGACCCGGTAGGGCATGCGGACCGCCGGGATCGGCGTACCGGCGTCGTTCCCGGCGACCGCGCGGGCGATGGGCCGGTCCTTGTCCAGGTCCACGTCGAAGTACCGCGGGGTGAGGGCGCCGCCGCAGCCCTGGTCCATGGCGTACGCGTTGCCCGGGGCGGGGTCGGTGCGGCCGGTCACCCGGACCCGCAGCGCCGTGAGGACGACGGCCGTGTCGGACGTCCCCTGCACGGACAGCTTCACGATCGTCTCGCCCCCGTGCACCGCCGTCTGCGTCGCCGCCCAGGTACCGGCGTCCTGGGGGACCGGGGGCGGCGGCACCTCGGCGGGTGGCTTGGCGATGACGTAGTCGTGGCCGCAGCCGAACGCCCAGGCCTGCGAGTCGACGGTCCAGGCGAGGGGGGTCCCGGCGGGGGAGGCGGACTTCTCGGGGGCGCTTCCGGTGCCCCCGAGAGCGGCCGGGCCGGACGGCTCGCCCCGCCCTCCGGGGGCACCGGGGGTGCGCCCCGAGCCGGAGGAACCGGAGGGACCGGAGGGACCTGACGCGGGCGGCGACGAGGCGGGGCGGTCCGCTGCCGTGGGTTCCGCGGAGGCGGTCGGTGCCGGGTTCGCGGTGGCGGCCCGGGTGCCGTCGTCGGGGGAGGAGCGGTGACCGTCGGGCAGCGCGGCCAGTGTTCCCACCGTGGCGAGTGACGCGCAGGCGACGGCGAGCGCACCCGCGACGCGCTTGCGCCGGTACCAGGGCCGGGGGCGGGCGGACGCGGGCCGAGGGCCGCTCACGATGCCGGCGTCCGGGGCAGGATGCTCGGTGTCGGTGTCGGTGTCGGTGCCGGTGCCGGTGTCGGTGTCGGCGGTGGCGGTGGTGACGTCACCGTCACCGTCGGGAGCGTCCGAACCCACTTCTGCCCGCGCCTCCGCCGCCCGGGGCCGTTGTCGTGCCGCGACCGCCAGGAGCCAGCGGCGGTGGAGTTCCAGGCGTTCCCCGCCCGACGCCCCGCACAGGGCGGCGAAGCGCTCCACGGGCGCGAAGTCGAGGGGGACCGCCTCTCCGGCGCAGTAGCGGTGCAGGGTCGAGGTGTTCATGCCGAGGCGGCGGGCCAGCGAGCCGTAGCTGCGGTCCGTACGCTCCTTCAGTTCCCGCAGCAGCGCCGCGAACCGCGCCACATCGTCCTGTGCCGACACCGTCACCTCGCACTCGTTCTCGTCGGGCCGAACCGGGCACGGAACGGCATCCCAGGCTCCCCATGTACCTGCACGTCAGACGGGCTGGGATGGTTCCATCCCCGGGGATCGGGCGCCGACGCTTGCGCCGGCCTCCCGGGACGGCCGATGCTCCGGGTGTCGTCCCGACGACCACCGGCCGGCCGACACGGCCGCAACACGCCGTACCGCATCCCACCACGCACTCCTCACGGGGGACACCCATGCCCACGCACACCCGCGCCGCCGCCCTCTCCGCACTCACCGTCGCCGCCGTCACCGCCGTCACGGCACTCGCCGGGCCGGCCGGGGCCCTGGAGAACAAGGCCGCCTCACCCAGGTTCCTCGCGGCTTCCGAGCTGCCTCCGCACGCATGGTCCGAGTGGACCGCGGGACCGGTCACCGACGGCTTCCCGATGGAGCTCGCCCACTGCCTGGGCGAAGGCGTGCCGGCCCACGACTACCGGCACCGGGTCTTCCACACCGAACTGGACACGGGCGCCGTGCAGGCCACCGTCGTGACCGGCTCGGCCGCCCAGGGCAAGGCACTGGCCGCGCTGCTGAACAAGAAGATCCGTTCCTGCGCGGACCGGATCGAGCGAACCGACCCGGAACTCGACGCCGAGGGCCGGTACTACGGCTCACTGCCGGTCGAGGAGGGCGCGCAGGTGCACGGTCTGCACACCAACGCCTCCTGGGGTGCCACCGACATCCACCTGCTGTCCGTGGGACGGGACGGCAGGACGGTGACCGTCGTGGGCTGGGGGCAGATGGGCGACTTCGACGACGCCCCGGTGGCCGCCTTCAAGAAGACGACGACCACGGCCGTCGACAAGCTGTACTGACGGCGCACACGACCACCGCGAAGAACCGGGGTCGTCCTCTCGCCACGGGGGTCGGGAGGACGGCCCCGTACACGTGTGTGGCCGTTGAAGTTCGGCCAATAACCGGCCTTGACCACGCCACATGACTTGGCGTGTGGGTGACGGGGCATGGATTTCCACGGACGTGTTCGAGCCGCAGGGGGAATCGACACCGGAACGCGGGCGGGGGCCATGAGAAGGCAGGCACGAGGGGGTGGCCCCGGCACGGCCGGGAGGACCCGGGGGGCGACCGTGGAGGAGACGGCCGACGGCGACGGGGGGCGGGCCCCGGCGGCACAGCTGAGACGTCGGCTGGGACACGCGGACCTGCGGGCGGTGCCCGAGTCCCGCCACGACCTGCGAGAACTGCTCAGGCACTGGGGAAGACCCGGACAGTCGGAGACGGCCGAGCTGCTCACCACCGAACTCGTCACCAACGCGCTGGTCCACACCGACCGGGCGGCGGTCCTCACCGCCACCGTCGGACCCCGTGGACTACGGGTCGAGGTGCGGGACTTCGCGAACCACGAGCCCCGGCCGCGGGTACCGGACGCAGGTGACGGTACGCACGGCCGGGGGCTGGCGCTGGTCGAGTCCCTCGCCGACGCGTGGGGGATCAGGGCGCACGCGGTGGGCAAGGCGGTCTGGTTCGAACTCGACGCGGACGCCGCCTGACGCGCCGCCCGTCAGCCGAACTGCTGCTCCAGGTCCTTGAGCTTGCGCTCCAGGGAGTCCAGGCGCGGCAGTGCCTGGGTGTCGTCCTCCGCGGTGAGGTCGACGGTCATCGGGTCGGAACCGCCGCGTACCGGCTGGAGGGAGGGACGCGCGCGCATCGGCAGGGCCTCCGGCGCCGGTATGACGGGCTCCGCGGGGGCCATGTCGTCGGCCCGCTCCACCGTCGGAGCCTCCACCGGGTGGCCGGCGCCCCGGCCCAGCACACCGCGGTGGCCGCGGCTGATCGCCTTCAGCCGCGCCCGCTCCACCCGCTCGTGCTCGCGCCTGCGCCGGCGCGTCTCGTCCTTCTGGCGCTGGTCCTCGCGCACCTCCTCGACCGCCTCGTCCAGGCTGCGCACGCCCTCCAGGAGCATCAGGGACCAGGCACGGTACGTCTCGCGGGGGGCCCGCAGCCAGCGGACGATACGGATCTGCGGCAACGGGCGCGGCACCAGGCCCTGTTCGCGCAGGGCGGCCCGGCGGGTCTGCTTCAGCGCGCGGTCGAACAGCACGGCCGCCGACAGGGACATACCGGCGAAGAAGTGCGGGGCGCCCGCGTGTCCGATGCCCCGAGGGGCGTGCACCCAGTTGAACCAGGCCGCGGCGAACGCGAACGTCCACACGAGTATGCGGGAGCCGAGCGCCGCGTCACCGTGGCTCGCCTCGCGCACGGCGAGCACCGAGCAGAACATCGCCGCGCCGTCCAGACCGAAGGGGACGAGGTACTGCCAGCCGCCGGACAGGCCGAGGTTCTGCTCACCGAAGCCGACCAGGCCGTGGAAGGAGAGCGCCGCCGCCACCGCCGCACAGCAGAACAGCAGGACGTAGGAGACGGTGCCGTAGACGGCCTCCTTGCGCCTGCGACGCTCCTCGCTGCGCTCCCACGAGTCGTCCGCACTCGTGTCCTTGACCGAGGAGCGCTTGCCGCGTGCGAGCACCGCCACCGCCGCCGACATGCCCAGGAGCAGCACGGCGCCCGGAAGCAGCCAATTCAGCGATATGTCGGTCAGTCTCATCTAGGGGTCCCTTGCATTGGGATAGGGCGTAACGCCCGCCATAGTGGCCCAATCCCACCGTCCCTCAGGGGATTTCGGAGCAAGTGGCGGCCATCGAGGCGCGAGGGAGCACCCAGGGCGTCGTTCTGCTCGAACAGACGCTTGAGTCAAGGGAGTTGGGTTCGAATGGGACTACCCGTACGAGTGGTTCCGTGGAGAGTTCCCGCGACAAGTGGGGAAATCGTGAATCGCCTGTGACCTTCGCGGCGTCAACTCGCCTTCGCCAGCTCCCTGGTGGCGGTCCTCGCGCCCCCGCAGGTGCGCGGGCAGGTGGCGCAGATGTCCTCGGGACGCAGGGTGTAGAACATGCAGCAGCTGATCCGGTCCCGGGTGTGCGTCGGTTCGCCCTCCGGCCCGCTCACCCGGCGGAACCCGGCCGCGCCGACGTACGGCTTGGTCGCGCCGGGCAGTAGGAGTTCCAGCTCCCGCAGGGCCCGCTCCTCCTCGCCGAGCAGGTGGCCGATGTACCGCAGGCTCTCCACGACCTCGTCGGTCGCCATGCCCCACAGGGCGCGGCCGCGCCGCCGCATCCGCGGGCCGAAGCCCGTCAGGACGGGTCCGAGGTGCTCGGCGACGGCGGTCCGCACCTCGGCCCGCAGCGCCTCCTCGTGCGGAACCACGCGGGCGCCGGGCAGCGCGGCCGCAGGGTCGCCGGGGAGGCAGGCGAAGGTGTCCGGCCGTACGGCCATGCGGCCCACGGCGAGTCCGGCGGCGGTGCGGTCGAAGGAGACGTGCGTCACGGGATAGCGCGGCACGCGGCGGTGCAGGAACCACGGCACGGTGATCAGCAGGCAGGCGGGCCAGGCGTAGCGGTGCAGGCCGAAACTGGCGACCACGTCCGGGCGGGCCCGCTGCTCGTAGTCCCGCAGTATCTGGCTCTCGTCCCAGGCCAGGAAGGCGTCTAGCGCACTCCCGCCGTCCCCTTCGGCGAGGGCGTCGGCGGCGACCCAGGCGCCGCCCCGGGGAGTCTCCTCGCCGGCGGCGAGTTCGGTGACGGCGAGTGCCGGGAAGACCTCCGCCAAGCGGGCGTACGCGTCCGCGACGGCCGAACCGGGCACTGCCATGGGACCACCCCTCCACGTCTCGTCGAGCCGGACGGACGCCCGCCCGACACCGGGTCAATAAAGGTAAGCCTCACCTTACCCAAGATCGCCTGGATGTGAACCGGGGGGCCCGGTGCCCTTAAGGTGCTTGACGAGCGAGTGACAAGCCGCCGTAATGACCCCAAGTACCGATACATCCGGAGGAGGACCCGGTGAAGCAGGGCACGAAGGGCTTTGTCGGGGTGGACGAGACAGGGACCGGACAGGGCGCCACGGGCAGGGCCGGGCTGCCCGCCCGGCCCGGCGCGGAGGACGTGGACCGGCGACGGAACCGATCGCGGGGCGAGGGGGCCGGCGCCGCCGCACCCGGCAGGACCGGAGCCGACGGCGTACGCGGTGAGCACACGCACGGCGAACCGGCCCTTCCTCTGCCCCGACGGCCCGTCCAGCGGTCCTCCGTGCGCGGGCAGATCCTCGCCGCGCTGCGCACCGCCCTGGTGACGGGTGATCTGCGGCCCGGCGCGGTGTACTCCGCGCCGGTGCTGGCCGAGCGGTTCGGGGTCTCCGCGACACCGGTCCGCGAGGCCATGCAGCAACTCACCCTGGAGGGCGCGGTCGAGGTGGTGCCGAACCGGGGGTTCCGGGTCGTGGAGCGGGGCGACCGGGAACTGGCCGAACTGGCCGAGGTCCGGGCGCTGATCGAGATTCCGGTGGTGCTGCGGCTGTCCCGTACGGTGCCCGCCGAACGCTGGGCCGAACTGCGCCCCCTCGCCGAGGCCACGATCCGCGCCGCCTCCTCCGGCTGCCGCGCCACGTACGCCGAGTCCGACCGCGCCTTCCACCGTGCGGTGCTCGCCCTGGCCGGCAACGAGCAGTTGCTCCGGGTCGCCGAGGACCTGCACCGCCGCGCCCAGTGGTCCCTGATCGGCTCCGCCCCCGGCGCCCGGGGCGGGGCGGCGCGACTGGTGGCCGACGCCCACGAACACACCGCTCTGCTGGACGCGTTGATCGCGGGTGACCCGGACGCGGTGCGGTCACTGGTGGAGGGCCACTTCACCGGGGTGGTCTGAGGACGCCGGGACGCCACTACACCGAGGCCGCTCCCGGTGCCGGCGGGGCCAGTTGGCGGGCCAGCCAGGTGGGGACCCCGCCGAGCAGGCGCAACAGGCGGCGGGCCTCCTCCCGCAGGCGGGACGCCTCCGGGTCGGTCTCCGTGTCGGCGAGGGAGACCAGGGCCGGGGCCGTGCCGACCAGATAGCCCAGCTCCTCGCGGATCCGCAGTGATTCGGCGAAGCCGTGCCGGGCCTCCGCCAACTCGCCCTCTCTCAGGGCGAGTCCGGCGAGGTGACGCCAGGTGCCGGAGAGCAGCAGCGGATCGGCGTGCGCGGTGGCGCCCGCGTGGGCGCGGTGGTACGCGGCGCGCGCCGACTGCGGGGACCGGGTCAGGTTCTCGGCGATCAGTCCGCGCCGGAAGTCCAGCAGTGCCCGCGCCGCGGCCCCCGGCGGGATCAGTGCCGCCGCCCGTCCGAGCGCGGCCCGTGCCTCGTCGGCGCGGTCCCGCACGCCGAACAGGGTGGCGGCGTAGGCCAAGTACCCGCGTTCACAAGCGGCGGCGCCCCGCTCGTCGTCGCTGTCGGCCAGCGCCTCGGCCGTGCGCAGCGCGTCCTCGGCCTCCTCCCACCCCGCCTCGGTGTACAGGCACCGCTCCACCAGGAGCGACGCCCGCTGCAGCGCGGTGGCCGGGGCGACCGGCGTGAGCAGGGCGGCGGCGTCGACCCAACAGGCGCGTGAGCGCAGCCGCCATACCGCGGTCTGGAGAGGATCGTCACCAGCGGTCGTTCCGTTACCAGACATGGCGGTATGCGCCACGTTGCCCTCCCCGAGCACGCCTTCGAGCTGTTGAGTGGTGGCCGCATCTCAGCACGAACAACGGGGCCGGGCCAAGAGGGTGGGTGAAGGATTTCACAAAGTCATGGATCAACAGGCACGAACGGCCGACTCCCTGACGGCGCCCGCGAGTTCCCACCGGCGCACGACTCCACCGCACGCCACCCCCGCCCCGGTCGGTCCCGGCTCCCGCCGGTGGCCCGCCGTCAGCTCATGCGGAGGGCCAGGAAGAAGTCCAGCTTGTCCTCCAGGCGGGACAGGTCACGGCCCGTCAGCTGCTCGATGCGGCCCACCCGGTACCGCAGGGTGTTGACGTGCAGATGCAGCCGGGAGGCGCAGCGGGTCCAGGAGCCGTCGCAGTCCAGGAAGGCTTCCAGGGTGGGGATCAACTCGGCGCGGTGACGCCGGTCGTACTCCCGCAGCGGGTCCAGGAGACGGGCGGTGAAGGCCCGTCGCACGTCGTCGGGGACGAAGGGGAGCAGCAGGACGTGCGAGGCCAGCTCGTGGTGGCCGGCCGCGCAGACCCGGCCCGGACGGGCCGCGGCCACGCGCCGCGCGTGCCGTGCCTCCTCCAGGGCCCCGCGCAGCCCCTCCGCCGAGTGCACGGCCGCGCTGACCCCGAGCGTGAGCCGCCCGTCGCCGTCCAGACCGGCCGCCAGCGGGTCCCGTACGGACTCCAGCAGGGTCTCCGCGAGGATCCCGCTCTCGTCGGAGCCCTCGTGCTCGCCCGCCACCGCCGGCAGCGGGACGAGCGCGATCGCCTCCTCCCCGGTGTGTGCCACCGCGAGCCGGTCGGACTGCTCGGGCCCCGTCGACGCCGGGTCGACCAGGATCTCCTCGAGCAGCGCCTGCGCGGCCGGGCCGCCCTCGACCCCGCCGCCGTCCCAGTCCACGCGGGCCACGACCACCTGCCAGTGCGGCGCGGCCCCGAGTCCGGGCAGCAGCACCGGCGCCGCCACCCGCAGCCGGGCCGCGACCTCGGCCGGCGCGGCTCCCGCCTGCACCAGCTCCAGCACCTCGTGCGCGAGCCGGCGGCGCACCGTGCGCGCCGCGTCCCGGCGGTCCCGTTCGACCGCGATCAGCTGGGTGACGCCGTGCAGCAGGTCCAGCCGTTCCTCGGCCCAGTCCCCGGCGTCCGCCTCGACCGCCAGCAGCCAGTCCGACAGCACCGTCCCCCGGCCGTCCGGGCCGCCCTGGGCCCCGGCGGCGTCCCGCCCGTCCCGCGGGGGCCGCGCGGTCTGCGGGGAGTGCCCGCCGCCGCGCACCGGGAAGAGGCTGTACGTGGTCCGGTCGTCCAGCGTCACCCGGTGCGGTCCGGGCCGGCCGGAGCGCGCGGCCGCCAGCTGCTCCGCCGCGAGCCGTGCGCCCACGTCCGCGGGCAGCCCCGGCCCCGCCGCCTTCGAGCCGGCGATCAGCCGCCCGGTGGGCGAGAGCACCCACGCCCGCAGGTCCAGGTCGGTGCCGAGCAGATCGAGCACCACGTCCGGACCGCCGCCCGCAGGGCCCGACGTCATCATCCGCCGGTGCCGGTCCACCACGGCCGCGAGGTCCCCGGCCCGCTCGCCGGACACCTTCCGCACGACGTGCTCGGTGACGGTCGCGAAGGCCACCGACTCGTGCACCGCGAACAGTGGCAGCCGGTGCCGCGCACAGGCCGCGATCAGGTCGTCCGGGATGTCGCCCAGCTCGGCCTCACCGGCCGCCAGGGCGGCGATCCCCGCCCGCACCATGCGCCGTACGAACGGTTCCGAGTCGGCGGGGTCCCGGCGCCAGGCCAGGCCCGTGAGCACCAGTTCCCCGCCCGAGAGATAGCGGCTGGGGTCCTTGAGGTCGGTGGTCATCACCCCGTGCACGGTGCGGTCCAGCTCGTCCTCGCCGCCGAGCAGCCTGAGGCCCAGCGCGTCGGTCTCCAGCAGTGCGCGCAGCCGCATTCTCGTCGCCGCCGTTCCCTTTGTGTCGATGTGTGCGTGGATATGTAAGTTATGTGCGTTATGTGCGTTGACGTGTGCGTCGATGCCTACGATGGGACGTGGAGAGGGTTCCGCGGTTTCGGTGCGGCGTTCGGCGGGCGGCTGATCGGTTGTGGTCGGCCGCCTACCAGAAGAGTGCTCTCCGTGTCCTCCGCATCCGCTGTTTCTGGAGGAAGGCATGGAGATGGATGAGATCGCCTCAGTCGCTGAGGCCGCTGAACCCCTCCGTTCATATGAATCTACAAGATGACCGCACTGGCCAGCCAACTCCTTCATGGCTTCCGTGACTGACCCGGGTGGAGCAACGGACGGTGTACTGAGGCGCACTCCGAGTGAATCCCCCATGAACGAGCCGGTCCCGTCGGACGCGGGTCGGCTCGATCCCGTACGACTCACGGGAGGAACAACTCGACGCGCACGACACGAGACGAAGAAGAGAGTCGGTCATGGACTTCCTTCGCCCAGCCAGCTGGGAGGAGGCGCTCGCCGCGAAGGCCGAGCACCCCACCGCCGTACCGATCGCGGGCGGCACCGATGTGATGGTCGAGATCAACTTCGACCACCGCAGACCCGAGTACCTCATGGACCTCAACCGCATCGGCGACCTCGCCGAGTGGGAGGTCGGCGAGGACACCGTGCGGCTCGGCGCCTCCGTCCCGTACTCGAGGATCATGGAGCACCTGCGGGCCGAGCTGCCGGGTCTCGCCCTCGCCTCCCACACGGTCGCCTCCCCGCAGATCCGCAACCGCGGCGGGGTCGGCGGCAACCTCGGCACCGCCTCCCCGGCGGGCGACGCCCACCCGGCGCTGCTCGCCGCCGGTGCCGAGGTCGAGGCCGAGTCGGTGCGCGGGTCCCGCCGCATCCCGATCGACGCCTTCTACACCGGAGTGAAGCGCAACGCGCTGGCGCCGGACGAGCTGATCCGCGCCGTGCACATCAAGAAGGCCGACGGCCCCCAGCAGTTCTCCAAGGTCGGCACCCGCAACGCGATGGTCATCGCCGTGTGCGCGTTCGGCCTGGCCCTGCACCCCGGGACCCGTACGGTCCGCACCGGCATCGGCTCCGCGGCACCCACGCCCGTACGCGCCACGGCCGCCGAGGAGTTCCTGAACGCGGCGCTCGACGAGGGCGGCTTCTGGGACAACGGGAAGATCGTCACACCGTCCGTGGCCAAGCAGTTCGCGGACCTGTGTGCCGCCGCCTGCAACCCGATCGACGACGTCCGGGGCACCGCGGGTTACCGCCGGCACGCCGTCGGCGTCATGGCCCGCCGCACGCTGACCTGGACCTGGGAGTCGTACCGCGGCGCCCGCCGCAGCACCGAGGGAGCCGCGTGATGCGTATCGAATTCACCGTCAACGGACGGCCCCAGCAGGCCGACGACGTGTGGGAGGGCGAGTCCCTGCTGTACGTGCTGCGCGAGCGGCTCGGCCTGCCCGGCTCCAAGAACGCCTGCGAACAGGGCGAGTGCGGCTCCTGCACGGTGCGCCTGGACGGCGTCCCGGTGTGCTCCTGCCTCGTCGCGGCCGGCCAGGTCGAGGGCCGTGACGTCGTCACGGTCGAGGGGCTGGCGGACTTCGCCCGGCAGCGTTCCCGCGGCGCCGGCGCCGGACACCGCGCCGCTCCCGCGGAAAGCGGCACACCCCTGAACGAGGCCCGCCGGCAGGCGGCCCCGGGCGCCGGCTCGCAGACCGGCGAGGGTGCCGAACTCGCCCCGATCCAGCAGGCGTTCATCGACGCCGGCGCCGTCCAGTGCGGCTTCTGCACCCCGGGCCTGCTGGTCGCCGCCGACGAGATGCTGGAGCGCAACCCCAGCCCGAGCGACGCGGACATCCGCGAGGCGCTGTCGGGCAACCTGTGCCGCTGCACGGGCTACGAGAAGATCATGGACGCGGTCCGCCTC
The DNA here is from genome assembly GCF_016757295.1 of Streptomyces sp. M2CJ-2. Classification (NCBI taxonomy): domain Bacteria; kingdom Bacillati; phylum Actinomycetota; class Actinomycetes; order Kitasatosporales; family Streptomycetaceae; genus Streptomyces; species Streptomyces sp. M2CJ-2. The sequence goes on from NZ_JAESIF010000019.1 coordinate 18,885, forward strand.
GCGGCCGCCCGCCAGTCCGAGGGGGCCCGCGCATGACCACCCACGAGCCCTCCACGGCGTCCGGACCGGCCGGCACCCCCCTCGGCGTGCCCGCCACCCTCACCCAGGGCGCGCGGACCAGGGGCGGCATCGGGGAGTCCACCCTCCGCCCCGACGGCACCCTCAAGGTCACCGGCGAGTTCGCGTACTCCTCCGACATGTGGCACGAGGACATGCTCTGGGGCCAGATCCTGCGCTCCACGGTCGCGCACGCCGAGATCGTGTCGATCGACACCTCCGAGGCCCTCGCGCTGCCGGGCGTGTACGCCGTCATGACCCACGACGACCTGCCGACCGAGGTGAAGAACTACGGCCTGGAGATCCAGGACACCCCCGTCCTCGCCCACGGCAAGGTCCGGCACCACGGCGAGCCCGTCGCCATGGTCGCCGCCGACCATCCGGAGACCGCGCGCCGCGCCGCCGCCAGGATCAGGGTCGAGTACCGCGAACTCCCGGTCGTCACCGACGAGGCCTCCGCGCTCGCCCCCGACGCGCCCCTCGTCCACGAGAACCGGGAAGACCACCACGCCGGCCACGTCCCCCACCCCAACATCGTCCACCGCCAGCCGATCGTGCGCGGCGACGTGGCACGGGCCCGCGAGCGGGCGGACGTCGTGGTCGAGGGCGAGTACACCTTCGGCATGCAGGACCAGGCGTTCCTCGGCCCCGAGTCGGGACTCGCCGTCCCCGAGGAGGACGGGGGCGTCCACCTCTACATCGCCACCCAGTGGCTCCACTCCGACCTGCGCCAGATCGCGCCCGTCCTCGGCCTGCCCGAGGACAAGGTGCGGATGACCCTGGCCGGCGTCGGCGGCGCGTTCGGTGGCCGCGAGGACCTGTCCATGCAGATCCACGCCTGCCTGCTCGCCCTGCGCACCGGCAAGCCCGTCAAGATCGTCTACAACCGCTTCGAGTCCTTCTTCGGCCACGTCCACCGCCACCCGGCCAAGCTCTTCTACGAGCACGGCGCCACCCGCGACGGCAGACTGACCCATGTGAAGTGCCGCATCGTGCTCGACGGCGGCGCGTACGCCTCCGCCTCCCCGGCCGTGGTCGGCAACGCCACCTCCCTCGGCATCGGCCCCTACCGGGTCGACGACGTCGAGATCGAGGGCCTCGCCCTCTACACCAACAACCCGCCCTGCGGCGCCATGCGCGGCTTCGGCGCGGTCCAGGCGTGCTTCGCCTACGAGGCGCAGATGGACAAGCTGGCGCGGGAACTCGGCATGGACCCGGTGGAGTTCAGACAGCTCAACGCCATGGAGCAGGGCACGGTCATGCCCACCGGGCAGCGGGTCGACTCCCCGGCGCCGGTCGCCGAACTCCTGCGCCGCGTCAAGGCGATGCCGATGCCGCCCGAGCGGCAGTGGGAGAGCAGCGAGGGCGCCGACGTACGCCAGTTGCCGGGCGGCCTGTCCAACACCACCCACGGCGAGGGCGTCGTCCGCGGCGTCGGCTACGCGGTCGGCATCAAGAACGTCGGCTTCTCCGAGGGCTTCGACGACTACTCCACCGCGCGCGTGCGGATGGAGGTGGTCGGCGGGCAGCCCGTGGCCACCGTGCACACCGCGATGGCGGAGGTCGGGCAGGGCGGTGTCACCGTCCACGCCCAGATCGCCCGCACCGAACTCGGGGTCGCCCAGGTGACCATCCACCCGGCCGACACCCGGGTGGGCTCGGCCGGTTCGACCTCCGCCTCCCGGCAGACCTATGTCACCGGAGGCGCCGTGCGCCACGCCTGCGAACTCGTCCGCGAGCGGGTGCTCGAACTCGGCCGGCGCCGGCTCGGCTCGTACCACCCGGCGTGGGCGACGGCCGAACTCCTGCTGGAGGGCGGCAAGGTCGTCACCGACGGCGGCGAAGTCCTCGCCGACCTGGTGGACGTCCTCGGCGACGAGACCGTCGAGGTGGAGGAGGAATGGCGGCACCGGCCGACCGAACCCTTCGACCTGCGCACCGGCCAGGGCAACGGGCACGTCCAGTACACGTTCGCCGCGCACCGCGCCGTCGTCGAGGTCGACACCGAACTCGGCCTGGTCAAGGTGATCGAACTGGCCTGCGCGCAGGACGTCGGCAAGGCGCTCAACCCGCTGTCCGTCATCGGCCAGATCCAGGGCGGCACCACCCAGGGCCTGGGCGTGGCGGTCATGGAGGAGATCCTCGTCGACCCGAAGACCGCGAAGGTCCGCAACCCCTCCTTCACCGACTACCTCATCCCCACCATCCTCGACACGCCGACCATCCCCGTCGACGTGCTCGAACTCGCCGACCACCACGCGCCGTACGGGCTGCGCGGCGTCGGCGAGGCCCCCACCCTGTCGTCCACCCCGGCGGTCCTCGCGGCCGTCCGGAACGCGACCGGGCTGGAGCTGAACCGTACGCCGGTACGACCGGAGCACCTGACCGGCACCGCATGACAGACCCTCCGGGCGGCGCACGAACGGCCACGGCGCGCGCCGCCCGGAGCACCCGGCTCAGGAGGCCGAGAGATGCTGGACATCGCCGAGGAACTGCACCGGTGGGCCGAGCAGGGCCGCGACTTCGCGGTCGCCACCGTGGTGGCGGTCGCCGGCAGCGGGCCCCGCGGGCCCGGCGCCGCGCTGGCGGTGGACACCGACGGCACGGCGATCGGCTCGGTCTCCGGCGGCTGCGTGGAGGGCGCGGTGTACGCGCTGTGCGAGCAGGCGCTCCGGGACGGCGAAACCGTCCTGGAACGCTTCGGCTACAGCGACGAGGACGCCTTCGCCTCCGGTCTGACCTGCGGCGGCGTCATCGACATCCTGATCACACCGGTACGGGCCGCGGACCCCGTCCGCCCGGCGCTCACCACCGCGCTCGCCGCCGCCGCGCGGGGCGAGGCGGCGGCCGTGGCACGGATCGTGAGCGGTCCCGCCGACCTGATGGGCCGCGCGCTCACGGTGCGCCCCGACGGCTCGTACGAGGGGGGCTTCGGCGACCGTCCGGGTCTCGACCGCACCGTGGCGGGGGAGGCGGGCGCCTTCCTGGACGCGGGCCGCACCGGCACCCTGGAGATCGGTGCGGAGGGTTCACGCTGCGGCGCCCCGGTGACCCTGCTGGTCGAGTCGGCGGTCCCGCCGCCCCGGATGATCGTCTTCGGCGCGATCGACTTCGCCTCGGCACTGGTCCGGGCCGGCGCGTTCCTCGGCTACCGGGTCACGGTGTGCGACGCGCGCACCGTGTTCGCCACCCGGGCACGTTTCCCGGACGCCGCCGAGATCGTCGTCGACTGGCCGCACCGGTACCTGGAACGCACCGACGTCGACGCCCGTACGGTCCTGTGCGTCCTCACCCACGACGCGAAGTTCGACGTCCCCCTGCTCCGGCTCGCCCTGCGCCTCCCGGTCGCCTACGTCGGGGCGATGGGCTCCCGCCGCACCCACCTGGACCGCGAGGCCCGCCTGCGCGAGGCCGGCGTCACCGACCCGGAACTGGCCCGCCTGCGCTCCCCGATCGGCCTCGACCTCGGTGCCCGCACCCCGGAGGAGACGGCTCTGTCCATCGCCGCCGAGATCGTCGCCACCCGTCGGGGCGGCACCGGTGTCCCCCTCACCGGCGCCCACACCCCGATCCACCGCGACGTCGCACCCACGCCGCCCGCCGTCGCACCCGCACCCGCGGGCAGGACCGGCTCGAGGGCGTGACGGTGGTGCCGCCGAGGCGGTGATCACCCGCCGCTCCGGCCGTCAGGGCTGCCGCAGCAGGGTGTTCACCGCCCGCCCGAACACCTGGCGGGAGACCGACCGCAGCGCGGGGTCGCAGAAGGCGGGGAGGAAGCGGACCCGCAGGTCCTCGCGCCACAGGACGCGGGTGCGGCCGCCCGGCCCCGGACGGACCTCGATCTCCGCCCAGCCCCGGACCACCCGGCCCCGCTTCTCCAGGCGGCACAGGCCCGGGGAACCGGGGCCCGGGGGCCGCCACACCGTCACCTCCATCGGGTCGTCGAAGGAGAGCGGGCCGAGACCCGAGCGGGCGACGACGACCGTGCCCTCGCCGGTGGGCGGGGGAGGGGTCACGGTGATCCGGGTGAGGGGGACCGCCGCTCCGTGGCGGTGCCACTCCGTGAGCCGACGCCAGGTCTCGTCGATCGGGAGGGGCGCCGTGCGCTGGAGCTGGAAGGTGGCCACGGAAGGATCCTAGGGAATCCCGTCCGCCCGGTGGCCCGGGCGGGGAGGGCTCACCCGCCCGGCCCAACCGGTGCGCGACATCACCGGGGGGCCGGCGCCGGCCGGGTACGGGGCCGGAAGGCCGGCACCTGACGCAGCTCGAACTCCGTGCGTTCGGCCACCTCGCGGGCCTCCGCCACGACGTCACCCCGTTCGCGCACCAGGCCCTCGTAGACCGGGAGACCTTCGGTCCCTCCGAAGCTGCCGGCGTTGGTTCGGGGAACCTTCGGGCTCTGGGCGCTCTGGGCGCTCTGGTGGTCCTGAGGGGTCTGCGCTGTCTGTGCGGTTCCACCGTTCTCGGTGGGGTGGGGATTCACTGGGGGGCGGCCCTTCGTTGTGGGGTTGTTCCGGGGTGGTGCCCGACTGCATGAAAAAGGGCCGCTTCTCGCGTCCCGTACGGATCAGCGTCCGGCGGCCGCCACGGTGTTACACGTCTCGAGGAAATGTCCTGAATGATCCTTGATGGGGAGGATCCTCCCTCGGGCATGGAAAGGGGGCGTTGCGGGCTGCTCGTGGAAGCTCGCAACGCCCCCTGGCAATCACCTGAGGGGTACTCAGGAACTCTGGTGCCGCACACCGATCCGTGGGACTACGAGTTGATCTGGGCCGTGACCTCCCCGGAGAAGGTGGTCAACCGGGTGTACACGCCCGGGGACCCGGCCGCCGCGCAGCCGTCGCCCCAGGAGGTGATGCCCGCGAGCCGGCCGCCTATGAGCAGCGGTCCGCCGCTGTCGCCCTGGCAGCTGTCCACGCCGCCGGAGGAGTGGCCGGCGCACACCATGTCGCTCCGGACGAACCGGGAACCGTACGAACTGCCGCAGCTCGCGTCGGACACCGTCGGGACGGTCGCGGTGCGCAACTGGTCGGAGGAGCTGCCGCCCGAGGAGGTGGTGCCCCAGCCCAGGATGCGGGCGGTGGTGCCGGCCGCGTACACCGAGGTGTCGGAGGAGGAGACGTAGCCCGCCGCGGAGTACGGCATCGACGTCGACAGGGTCAGCACCGCGACGTCGTCGCCGCGGGTGACGCTCCGGTAGTCCGGGCTGATCCAGATCCTGCTGACGCGCGCCACCGTACCGTTGGTGCCGTTCAGGTAGGTGCGCCCGCCGACCACGCGCACACTGCCGGTGGTCTCGCCGACCATGCAGTGGGCGGCCGTGACCACCTTCGTGGGCGTGACCAGGGTGCCGCCGCAGAACTGGTTCTGCGACGCGTCGGTGATCTGCATGACGAACGGGTACGCGGACGTCGTGGTCGTGGTGCCGCCGACGATCGGCTGGGGAGCGGCGGCGGCGGAGGGGGCGGTGAGCAGTGCGGTCGCGGCGGCGGCTGCGGTCGCCGCGACGAGCGCGGCGGCCTTCCTGGCGCGGATGAGCCCGGACATCGGTCTCCTCGTCGGTTGCCGGTGGGGGGTCGCACGGGGTGGGGGTTCAGCACGGGGACCGGGCCACCGGTCTCCGTGTGCCCGGCGAGCGGCACGGATTACGCTACGAGCCGGAGCGCGAGCCCCCAATGAGGGAAGCCCCTACGGGAGCCGGACAGGGAAAACCCTCGGTCGCCGGCGCCCCGAACTCCCCGTCCGACCCGGTCACTTCGTACGGCGGCCCGCCGCCAGCCGGACGATGTCCACCCGCGACCGGATGCCCAGTTTCCGGTACACCCGGGTGAGGGTCGCCTCGACGGTCTTCACGCTGATGAACAGCCGGCCGGCGATCTCCCGGTTGGTGGCCCCCTCCATCACCAGTGAGGCGACCTGCCGTTCCATCGAGGCGAGACCGTCCAGCGCGGCCGGGGTCGCCGGGGCGGCGGGCGCGGTCTCCGGTGCCACCGGACCGGCGGCCACGGCCGCCTCCACCCGGCGCAGCCAGGGCAGCGCGCGGCAGCGCCGGAACAGCCGTGCGGCCTCGTCGTACGGGGCCGGACCCGGGCCCCGGGCACGCAGCCGGGCCAGCGCGAACGCGGCCCGCGCCTCCTCCAGGCCGAAGCCCAGCGCGGCGAGCCGACCCTGCGCCGACGTCAACTGCACCCGGGCGGCCTCGTGTTCGCCACGCGTCGCGCGTACCAGCGCTTCGGCGCGGTCGAGTACGGCCAGCACGCTCAAGCGGTTCAGACGCCGCGCGTGCACCCGTGTGACGTTGATGAGTTCCTGCGCCTCGCCGGGTTCACCGATCCGCACCAGCGCCTCGGCGAGATCACCGTGCCAGCGGCCCCGCGCCGGATCGTTGATGCCCATGCCGTGCTCCAACTCCCGCACCCGGCGCAGCGAACGGACCGCGGCCGCGGCATCCCCGGCGACCAACCGGGCGTAGCCCAGGGCGGCCAGGGCGAGGGAGAGGTACAACTGGTCGCCGTCCACCTCGGCGTGGTCCGCGGCCTCCCGGGCCAGTGCGAGCGCCCGGTCCACGTCCCCGCCGGAGGCCTCCGCGAGGGCGGCGAGCATGGCCGAGGCGCTCTCGCCGATCCCGGAGTCCCGGGCCAGCCGCAGGCTCTCGCGGGTCAGGTCCAGGGCCCGGCCGCAGTGCCCGGAACGCAGTTCGGTGTCGGCGAGCAGCCGCAGGAAGTGCACCTCGCTCTCGACCATGCCGCGCCGCCGGGCCTCCCGCAGCAGCCCGGTGATGCTCCTGCGGGCCTCGGGCAGCTGGTCGCTCATCAGCAGCCAGCGGAACCTGGCCGACGCGGCGCCGTTGTGGTGGCAGGCCACATCGGGGTCCTGGGGTTCCTGCAGGGCCCGCTCGATGGTGGCGGGCGCGTCCGGATGGCCCATCAGGGTCTCGGTGGAGGACTGGAAGGCGAGCGCCATCAGCTCCGTACGCCGGTCCCCGCCGCGTGCGGCCAGTTCCGCGGCGTGCGCGGTCTCCAGCCTGGCCTTGGCGAAGTCGCCGTCCACCACCACCTCCCGCCAGGCCAGCTGGTAGTGGACCAGGGCGAGCAGCCGCGGGTCGTCGCCGGCGTCCGCCAGCACCTGCGGGTAGACCGCGTCGACCTCACCGAGCGCCTGCCCGGCCGCCTCGATGACCACCATCCACGCCCGCACCCGCTCCGCGGGCACCGTGGCCCGGGTCAGCACCTCGCGCGCGATGTCCCGGGCGAGATCCACCTCACCGGCGGTGATGGCGTCCTCGGCGGCCTGCAGCCGCCGCTCGTCGGGACTCGGCACGCCGCGGCCCGGCTCGCCGCCGGCCGGCGCCGTGTCCACCCGCGTGCCGCCGACCGGCGGGTCCGCCGGGGTGTGACGGGCCGCCAGCAGCCGCAGCGAGGCCGCGACCGAGGGCGCCCCCCGGTCCCGGGCCAGCGCGGCGGCCTCGGCGAGCCGGGCCGCCACCTCCGGATCTGTGCCGGTCGTGGCCAGGGCCAGATGCCGGGCCCGCTCGATGGGGTCGGAGGCCGCCGTGGACAGCGCGGCGTGCGCGGCCCGCCGCTCGTGCGCCGGGGCCTCCGCGTACAGCGCGGCCGAGATCAGCGGATGCGCGAAGCGCAGGGCCGGCTCCTCCGGGTCCGTCGCCAGCAGCCCCAGCGCGGCGGCCTGGGCCGTCTCCTCCTCGGCGTGGTGCCGGCCGGCCGCGTGCAGCAGCGCCAGGGTGGGGCGGGCGCCGACGCTGGCCACCAGCAGGGTGCGGCGCGCCTCGTCCGACAGCATCTCCAGCCGGCTGAGCACCAGGGCCCGCAGCGAGGTCGGCACCGGCAGCGGCTCACCGGGGCGGGGACGGGTCGGGCTCTCGGCCAGGGCGCGGCCCAGTTCGAGCGCGAAGAGCGGGTTGCCGCCGCTGGTGCGGTGGATGTCACGGACGGTGGTACGGGACAGGCCCGTGTAGCCGCGGTGGTCGAGCAGCGTGGACACCTGGACACGGGAGAACGGGCCCAGCCGCACCACGCGCGTGTCCGGCGGGCAGGCCCGCAGATGACGGTCGTACTCCTCCAGGCCCTCCGTACGCACCGCGCACAGCATCTGCACGGGGGTGTCGCCGAGGCGCCGCGCGGCGAACCCGAGGAGTTCCGTGCTGGCCGGGTCCAGCCACTGCAGATCGTCGGCGACGACCAGGACGGGCCCCTCGGCGGCGAGCGCCCGCAGGGTGGACAGCACCGCCAGGCGCAGCGCGAGACCGTCCCGCTGGAGGGTCGACTCGCCGCGGCCGGTGAGCGCCGACTCCAGGGCGGTGCGCTGCGCGGCGGGCAGCGCACCGGAGACCCGGTCCAGGACCAGACCGAACAGATCGGCCAGCGCCAGGAACGGGAGATGGGATTCGGACTCGGTGGCCGAGCAGCGCAACACCGTGGGCGCCGCGCCAGCGTTTTCCGCCGCAAGTGCCCGCAGCACGGTCGACTTTCCTATTCCGGCGGGCCCGTGGAGCAGCACACTGCCCCCTCGGGCGAGCTGACCGCGCGCCTCGGCGAACGGTTCCTCCCGGCCGATGACCAGGTCGGGGCGGCACCCGGCAGGCTCCTTGAAGTCCCCTCGCACGGTCACCGCTCCCCTCCTGTGTCGTGTCCTGGCCAATATTAGGCAACAGGCCCTTTCATTTCGGAGAGACGGCGTGGTGAGGGAAATAACAGCGTGCCGCGCGGATGAAATCCAAAGCCCCGGGACACCGGTAATGGCGGCCGTACGAGACCCCGGCACACCTACGGCGACCACCCCGCCCGGCGGGCCGGCGCGCCACCGCCTCCCCATGGGGCCGCGCCCCCGGACGCCGGACCGCCGAACGCAGACACCCCTTGACGGTCTCGGCCGTCACCCCCAGCCGGTCCGCCGCCACGGCGTTGGTCGCCCCGCCGCCCACGCCGGCACATCCACCTCCCGGGGGCCGGCCGCACCGCGCCGCCGCCCGGCGTGCCGCCGAGCCCGACCGCGTTGAGTGCTCCCGTCGGGCCGGCTGTCACCCATTCGCCCCTTCCTCGCGGCCCCGTGTACCCACCTCTCCGTTCGGGGGTTCTCAACTGCTGCTCCATAAGGTCGGGTGAGTGAGCGTAACCCTGCGCGGGTGAGTGTCGTTGTCCGATTGTGAATCTGACGGAGTGGGCCAAGACGCAGGGGGTACACCCGCAGACGGCGTACCGATGGTTCCGTGAGGGGACGTTGCCGGTGCCTGCCCGGCGGGTGGGTCCGCGCACGATCCTGGTGAACATCGACGCCTTTGCTGTGCCTGCGACCGTGGGCGGGCTGGGTTTGTATGCCCGGGTGTCGTCGCATGATCAGAAGGCGGATCTGGAGCGTCAGGTGGCCCGTCTGTCGGGGTGGGCGGCGAGGGCCGGTCATCGGGTGGTGCGTGTCGAGCCGGAGGTCGGCTCGGGCATGGACGGCCGCCGGTCGAGGGCCAGGCGCCTGCTCGCCGACCCCGAGGTGACCACGGTCGTGGTCGAGCACCGGGACCGGCTGGGCCGGATGAACACCGAACTGGTCGAGGCCGCCCTGTCCGCGACGGGCCGCCGTCTGGTCGTACTGGAGGACGGCGAGGCCGAGGATGATGAGGATGATCTGGTGCGGGACATGACGGAGGCCCTGACGACGTTCTGTGCCCGCCTGTACGGGCGCAGGTCGGCGAGGAACCGTGCCCGGGCCGCGCTGGAAGCCGCCGGGCATGGCTGAGCCGAAGAAGAAGCCGCTCCGGTCCATCGCCCGCCCGTTCGTCGCCGACGGACCCACCGGTGTCAGCATCCGTACCCGCCTCAAGGACCTCACGCCCGAGGACAAGGAGGTGCTGCGGCTGGTCGGTGAGCACCTGGGCCGCCTGGCCGGGCGGGATCTGGCCCGGCGCTGCCGGGACGGCCTGGAGCACTCCACCGGCACCTGGGCCGACCGCAAGCGGGACCTGACCGCCGAGTCCTCCTCCCGCTGGGCAGGGTCCGTCACAGCGAACACCCACGACCAGTGGGCCCTGTCGCGCCGGGCCCAGCATGCTCACCTGCAATCCCTGGACGCCGGAATCCGCATGCTCCGTCACCGGCTGTCCCTGCCCCTCGGGGAGAAAGGCAGCCGGGGCAAGCCCGGCGGATACCGCAGCAAACACCAGTGGTTCCAGAAGTCCCGCCGCCTGGCGATCCTGGAGCACCGGTTCGAGGAGGTCCGCACCGAGCGGCAAGCCGGGAAAGTCTCCGTGGTGCGGGGCGGGCGACGCCTGCTCCACCAGCGCCACCACCTCACCGACGCGGACAGGACCGAAGACCAGTGGCGTCGGGAATGGGAGGCGGCACGCTGCTTTTTGACCGCCGACGGTGAATCCGGCAAGCGGCACGGCAACGAGACGATCCGCGTCACCCCTAACGGCGAGGTCGGCATCAAGCTGCCCAAACGCCTGGAACATCTCGCCAACGCGCCCCGGGGCCGGTACGTCCTCACCGGCACCGCCACCTTCCGCCACCGGGGCCAGGAGTGGGCCGACCGCGTCGAGGCGAACCGGGCCGTCGCCTACCGCATCCGCCACGACGTATCCCGTGACCGCTGGTACCTGGACGCGTCCTGGACCCGCAAAGATCTCCCCGTCACGCCCCTGAACACCCTGCGCACCGGCGGCCTGGTCGGCGTCGACATGAACACCGACCACCTCGCCGCCTACCGTCTCGACAAGCACGGCAACCCGGTCGGCGAACCACGGCAGTTCTTCTACGACCTGTCCGGCAACGCCGACCACCGTGACGCCCAGGTACGGCATGCCCTCACCCGCCTCATGCACTGGGCCAGGCAGACCGGCGTGCGGGCCGTCGCGATCGAGGACCTGGACTTCTCCGAGGGGAAGAGCAGGGAGAAGCACGGCCGCAAGAAGCGGTTCAGGCAGCTCGTCTGCGGCATCCCGACGGGAAAACTCCGCGCACGCCTTGTCTCCATGTGCGCCGAAGCCGGACTCGGCGTGATCGCCGTCGACCCCGCCTACACCAGCAGGTGGGGCGCCCAGCACTGGCAAAAGCCCCTCACGACCAGCAAGCGCAAGACCACTCGCCACCAGGCAGCAGCCATGGCGATCGGACGACGCGCCCTGGGGCACCCGATCCGGCGACGGACGGCACCGCCCCCGCACGACCGGAGCGATCGTGCGGGGCATCGGACCGTTCAGGCCCGATGGGGCATCCCGGGGCGTGAGGAAACCCGCCCCCGTGTACCCGGACCACGGACACGATCCGCGCCGCCGGACACGGAGCGAAAGCGGGCGACCAGGACACCCAGCACCGTTCGGGGTGTCCGCAGTGAGCGGGAATGGGTCCAGGACTCACTCCTGCTCACTGACTAGGAACGGTAGTGGGACCTGCGTCACGGATTGCACGACGGGGGAGAGCCGCCCGGCAAGGACCGGCACCTAGGAGGACAGATGACGACGGCGACGGAAGAGTTCCGCAGGGCCCGGGACTTCCTGCTGGAACACCGCGACGACTACGCCACCGCCTACGAGGGGTTCCGCTGGCCGCGCCCCGAGCGGTTCAACTGGGCGCTCGACTGGTTCGACGTGATCGCGGACGGCAACGACCGCACCGCGCTGCACCTCGTCGAGGAGGACGGCGAGCAGACCGGGCTGTCCTTCGCCGAACTGGCCCGCCGCTCCGACCAGGCCGCGAACTGGCTGCGCCAGCAGGGCGTACGCGCCGAGGACCGGGTGCTGGTCATGCTCGGCAACCAGGCCGAACTCTGGGAGACCGCGCTGGCCGCGATGAAACTGCGCGCCGTGGTCATCCCCGCCACCCCGCTGCTCGGCCCCGCCGACCTGCGCGACCGCGTCGACCGGGGCCGCGTCCGGCACGTGATCGCCCGCGCCGCCGACACGGCGAAGTTCGACGAGGTGCCCGGCGACTACACCCGGGTCGCGGTCGGCGCGGGAGCGGGCGACGCCTGGCTGCCGTACGAGGACGCCTACGGCGCCGCCGAGCACTTCGCACCCGACGGGCCCACCCTCGCCGACGACCCGCTGATGCTGTACTTCACCTCGGGCACCACCGCCCGGCCCAAGCTCGTCGAGCACACCCACACCACGTACCCCATCGGGCACCTGGCCACCATGTACTGGATCGGGCTGAAACCCGGCGACGTGCACCTGAACATCTCCTCACCCGGCTGGGCCAAGCACGCCTGGTCCAACCTCTTCGCCCCGTGGAACGCCGAGGCGACCGTCTTCCTGCACAACTACGCACGTTTCGACGCCGTCCGGCTGATGGCCGAGATGGACCGCGCCGGCGTCACCACCTTCTGCGCGCCGCCGACCGTGTGGCGCATGCTCATCCAGGCCGACCTCACCCGGCTGCGCACCCCGCCGCGCGAGGTCGTCGCCGCCGGTGAGCCGCTCAACCCCGAGGTCATCGAGCAGATCCGGCGCGCCTGGAACGTGACGATCCGCGACGGCTTCGGCCAGACCGAGACCGCCGTCCAGGTCTCCAACAGCCCGGGCCAGCCCCTCAAGACGGGCTCCATGGGCCGTCCCAGCCCCGGCTACCGCGTCGCGCTCCTCGACCCGGTCTCCGGCGCGCCCGCCGCCGAGGGCGAGATCGCGCTCGACCTGTCCGACCGTCCGGTGGGCCTGATGACCGGCTACCACGGCGACCCCGACCGCACCGCGGAGGCCATGGCCGGCGGCTACTACCGGACGGGCGACATCGGCGCGCGGGACGAAGAGGGATACATCACGTATGTCGGGCGCGCGGACGACGTCTTCAAGGCGAGCGACTACAAGATCAGTCCGTTCGAGCTGGAGAGCGCCCTGCTGGAGCACGAGGCGGTCGCCGAGGCGGCCGTCGTGCCCGCTCCGGACGAGCTGCGCCTGGCCGTGCCCAAGGCGTACATCGTGCTCGCGGAGGACAGGCGGCCCGGCCCGGACACCGCGAAGGAGCTCTTCGAGCACTCCCGCAAGGTGCTCGCCCCCTACAAGCGGATCCGCAGGCTGGAGTTCGGCGAGCTGCCCAAGACCGTCTCCGGCAAGATCCGCCGCATCGAGCTGCGCGAGGCCACGGCGGCGGGTTCCGAGGCCGAGTACCGCGAGGAGGACTTCCGGTGACCTCTTCCCCCGCACCCCCGGGCCGCGGAGCGCATCCGTCGTTCCGCCGTGAGGGAGGAGGCGAGGCCGGGTCCCCCGGGCCAGGGCCACGGAGAGGGCGGTGGCGTCACCGCTGAACTGCGTACCGCGTCATCCGGGGGCGACCCCGGCGGTCAGGGAGACCGGCGTCGGCCGGATGCGAGAAGGCCTCCCACCCTGGACGGCAGGGTGGGAGGCCTTCTTCGTCGAGCGCCGGGCAGGCCTTGCACCTGCATCTCCCCGCAGGAAGCGGGGCGTCTTTCCTTGGACAACCGACGCATCACCCACCACCGGCGAAGCCGGCGGCGTGTACAAGATCGACTCTACCGCATTCGGAGTGGGTGGCGCACATCGCGTACGGTTCCCGCCGGCTCGCCGGGCAGGAGGAGGGCCGTTCGCGATGGCGCGCCCGGCGTCACTCGGGTCGGGCAAAGGGGGCGGGGGCCCGGAGGCGTTGTTCCTCCGTGACGCGGAAGTCGAGTCGGAGCCGCGACTCACGTACACGACCCGGCACGGATCTCCCGATTCGTGACACATCGCCATGCCCCGTACCATTTCAGCGGAGAGTGCAGCGATGTACCACCGTGCCCACCGTTTCCCCCAGTCGGCTGCCCCGCAGCGGGCGCCGGGCCGGAGCCCGTCGGAAACAACGCTGTTCAGCGGCGTCTACGGGCTCGTTCTGGCCAGTGCGCTGGCGGCCGCTCTCGACTCTCCCGGTGAGGTGTCCGACCCCGGGTCGGACGCGCTGTGGGTCCTGCTCACCGCCCTCGCCTCCGCGGCCGCCCACGGCTATGCCCACGTCATCGCGCATCGGATGTCGGCGGACCGCGGCGGTGCCGGGGTCGGGCTGCGCGCGATGCTCGCCGAGTGGCCGGTCGTCGCGGCGGCTGTCCCCACCGTCGTGCTGCTGCTGACCGCGGTGCCCTCTTGGTGGGCGGAGGCCGAGGCGGTGAACACCGCACTGGTGCTCAACACCTTGCTGCTCGCCGGGTGGGGAGTGCGGACCGCGCGCAGCGTGGGCCGTGGATGGGCGGCTTCGCTCCGGGCCGGAACCGTCGACATGCTGATCGGCCTGGTGATCATCGTGGCCAACGCCCTGATCAAGTAGTGGCTACGGCCGCCGACGCCCAGGTCGTCACCGCGGCGGCCGCGGTCCACGGTGCCGTCATGGAGCCGGAGGCCGTACGGCAGTACGGAGCGATCGAAGACGCGGTCTTCGGCAACGTCCGGTGAGGTGCGCGAGACGGAGCCGCGGGAGCGGTGCGCCACCGGCCGGGGGTGGGGCGGTGAGGCGCGGCCGATCCGGTCAGCGCTCCGCTCGTGGTTCGGGCAGGCCGCGGGGCGCCCCTCCCGGCCGGCGGAGCGTGCGGACGCTTCCGCGCATGCACAGGCGCGGCCACCGGTCGAGGCCGTGCTCGCTCTCCTCGGCGCGGATCCGGCGCAGACCGGGCGTGAGCTCGGCCTCGGTCAGCGTACGGAAGCCGAGGCGGGTGTAGTACGGGGCGTTCCACGGGACGTCGGCGAACGTGGTCAGCGTCAGGGCGGTCAGGCCCTCCGCGCCGGCCCGTCGCGCGGCGTGGACGATCAGGGACCGGCCCACGCCGCGGCGTGCGGCGCGTGGGTGGACGGAGACCTGCTCGACATGGAGCGCGGCGTCCACCGGCTCGGCGATCAGGTACGCGGCGGGCCGGTCCCGTGCGTCGGCCGCCACCCAGCAGTACCCCGCCCGACGGTGGTGCTCGAGGGTGTCCAGGGCGGGCGGTTCGTCGTCGGCGATCTCCGTCATGCCCAGAGCGCGGAAGGGGGCGCCGGCGGCCCGTTCGACGTCCTGGAGGGCGGGGAGCTCGTCGGGGGCGGCGGGGCGGATGCGCATGTGCCGAGTATCGGACGGTGGCGGCGGGCGCGCCGCCGGTTTTCCGGGGCCGGTGTTCAGGTCCGGGTGGCGTCCAGGGCGTCGGCCGCGTCGTTCACCGGCTGCGGGGTGTCGGTGAGGTCGAGCAGGAACAGCGGGACGCCGAGGCGGTCGGCGCGGCCCTGGGCGTCCGGGGTGTACCCGGCGAGGGAGGAGCACAGGCACTGGGCGGACTCCGTCATGGCGGTCAGCCACAGGCACTCCACGTCCCGCGGGGTCGCCCGACGCGCGGAGGGGTCGAGGAGGACGACGACACCCCGGCCGGCCAGCCCGATGCCGGACGGGGGGCGCCGGTCGGCGCGGCGGATGTCCTCGTGGCCGAGCTTCCGCAGGTACAGCACGGTGGCGGTGACCGCGTCGCGGGCGCTGTGGATCGGCACGGAACGGAAGGCGGGGCGCGCGGCGGCGCCGGTCTTCCGGGGGCCGGGTGCGGGCGTGGCGCCCGGTCGGGGCGTGTGGTCCGGCGCGGGTGCGGCGTCGGGGACGGGCGGAGTGTCCGGGTCGGCCAGCGGGATTCGCAGGACCGTCCCGCACGGGCAGCCGAGTTCCGGCCGCGGCCACTCGCCGGGCCGTCCGCAGTCCCCGCAGCGCAGGGTGACCCAGTCGTCCTGCCAGACGCGGTGGACGACCGGTGTGGGCGCCGCGTTCCCGTCCAGCGGCAGGGCGACGGGCGCGCCGCACACGCAGGGGTACGACGGCGCCGTATAGCGGTGCGCGCCGCGGCAGGCCGGACAGCGCACGGACACGGACACGCTCTCGGGCATGGCCCCACCACTTCCGTTCCCGGACGACTCGACCTCGGACCGGCGTCCCCATCGTCCTCCCGTGCGCCCGTCCTGTCCGGCGGTTGCCGCTCCCGGACGGCCCTTGTGCCCCCCATGACGCCGTGGTGCCGCTCTCTTGACGGCCTTCGCCCACCCTGCCTACATTCATTCCAGATAGCAGAAAGTATTTTCCGTAATACGGAATGAACGCACCGCAGGGCGCGACGGGAGTGCGAATCCGACAGCCGAAGCAGGAGTACTCCATGGCTCGAATGACCGCTGCCCGCGCGGCAGTCGAAATCCTCAAGCGCGAGGGCGTCACCGACGCGTTCGGTGTCCCCGGCGCGGCGATCAACCCCTTCTACGCGGCGCTCAAGGCATCCGGCGGCATCACCCACACCCTCGCCCGCCATGTCGAGGGCGCCTCGCACATGGCCGAGGGCTACACCCGCGCCCGACCGGGCAACATCGGGGTCTGCGTCGGGACCTCCGGTCCGGCCGGCACCGACATGATCACCGGCCTGTACTCCGCGACCGGCGACTCCATTCCGATCCTGTGCGTCACCGGCCAGGCCCCGACCGCGGTGCTCCACAAGGAGGACTTCCAGGCCGTCGACATCGCCGCCATCGCGAGGCCGGTCACCAAGATGGCGGTGACCGTCCTGGAGGCCGCGCAGGTCCCCGGCGTCTTCCAGCAGGCCTTCCACCTCATGCGCTCCGGCCGGCCGGGCCCGGTCCTCGTCGACCTGCCGATCGACGTGCAGCGGACGGAGATCGAGTTCGACCCCGGGACGTACGAGCCGCTCCCCGTCCACAAGCCCGCCGCGAGCCGCGCCCAGATCGAGAAGGCGCTCGGCATGCTGAACGCCGCCGAGCGCCCCCTGATCGTCGCGGGCGGCGGCGTCCTCAATGCCGACGCAGCCGAACTCCTCGTCCAGTTCGCCGAGTTGACCGGCACACCGGTCGTGCCGACCCTGATGGGCTGGGGCGTCCTGCCCGACGACCACGAACTGAACGCCGGCATGGTCGGCCTGCAGACCTCGCACCGCTACGGCAACGCGACCTTCCTGGAGTCCGACTTCGTCCTCGGCGTCGGCAACCGCTGGGCCAACCGCCACACCGGCAGGCTCGACGTCTACACGGCCGGCCGGACCTTCGTCCACGTCGACATCGACCCCACCCAGATCGGCCGGATCTTCGCCCCCGACTACGGCATCGCCTCCGACGCGCGTGCCGCGCTGGAGCTGTTCGTCGAGGTCGCGAGGGAGCTCAGGGGCGAGGGAGGGCTGCCCGACCGTTCCGCCTGGGCGGCCGCGGCGCAGGAGAAGCGGGCCACGCTCCAGCGCCGTACGCACTTCGACGACGTCCCGATCAAGCCGCAGCGCGTCTACGAGGAGATGAACAGGGCCTTCGGCCCGGAGACGCGGTACGTCTCGACGATCGGCCTCTCGCAGATCGCCGGTGCCCAGATGCTGCACGTCCACCGGCCCCGGCACTGGATCAACTGCGGTCAGGCCGGTCCTCTCGGCTGGACCGTCCCGGCGGCACTGGGCGTGGCCAAGGCCGACCCCGGCGCGCAGGTGGTCGCCCTGTCCGGCGACTACGACTTCCAGTTCATGCTCGAAGAGCTGGCCGTCGGGGCGCAGCACAAGATCCCCTACGTCCATGTCCTGCTCAACAACTCCTACTTGGGCCTCATCCGTCAGGCGCAGCGGGCGTTCGACATCGACTTCCAGGTCAACCTGGAGTTCGAGAACATCAACGCGCCCGAACTGGGCGTCTACGGCGTCGACCACGTACGGGTCGCCGAGGGCCTCGGCTGCAAGGCGATCCGGGTGACCGAACCCGACGGACTGGGACCGGCACTGGAGGAGGCCAAGAAGCTCGCCGCGGAGTTCAGGGTCCCGGTGGTCGTCGAGGCGATCCTGGAGCGCGTCACCGACATCTCCATGTCGACCACCAACGACATAAGCGACGTCGTCGAGTTCGAGGAGATCGCGACGGAGCCGTGGCACGCCCCCACCTCGATCAGGACGCTGAAGGCCTGACGAACGGCTCCTCCTGGGCACGGTGCCCGCCGCCCCCGTGCCGGCGGGCCCCGTGTGCTGGGTGTGTACCCGTCGGCGGGGGTGCTCGAAGCCTTCCGGGTCCGGTTCAGAGCTTGATCTGAGGGTGCCGTGGTCGGTCTACGGCCGCTGTCGTAGAACCGGTGGACGGTACGGTCGTCCGTCCTCGTCGGCGGAGGCGGCACGCGTTCAGGCCTCGTGGTGTTCCGACAGGCCCGGCCAGTCGTCGGGGCCGCCGCCCTGCCACTCGATGAGGTCGGCCTCCTCGACGTCGGTGACATAGAGGTCGGCCAGCCGCAGGATCTCGCCGACGTCGTCGACGTGCGAGGCGACGCCCAGCGTCTCGTCGCCCGAGGTGACCCGCCGCGAGCCGTCCAGGGCCGGGGCATGGACCACGATGTGCGGTTGCTCGGTGGGAGGTGCCATGCCCCCAGACTCCTGCCCGTCGTGCGGATCCGCACCCCGGACGCCGGGGGCGTGACCGTCCGGCGGCGCGAGGCCGGGCGCGACGGTGTGTTCGCGCCGCCGGACGGGGTCGGTGGGCCGGGCTCGGGACCGCGGCGGGTGCGACGGCGCCGGGTGCCCCTCCGCTCAGGTCGAAGGAGGTGCCCCGGCGGCCTTCACCACCGCACTGGCGTGCACGCCGCCGCGGCGCCCTCGCCCGCCCGCGGGAAAGACCCCGCGGGCCGCGCGTACGGCCTCGCCCCCCGTCGGCGGCCGTACGCGGGTCGGACGGTCAGACCCGGGCGCCGGACAGCCGCTCCACCGCGCGCAGCAGCGCGGAGTGGTCCAGGCCGCCGTCGCCCTGCGCGCGCAGGCTCGCGACCAGTTGGGCGACCACCGCGCCGACGGGCAGGGCCGCCCCGACGGTGCGGGCGGCGTCGGTGACGATGCCCATGTCCTTGTGGTGCAGGTCGACGCGGAAGCCGGGCGTGAAGTCACGGGTGAGGAAGTTGTCCTTCTTGCGGGTCAGTACGGTGGAGCCCGCGAGACCGCCGTTCAGGACGTCCAGCGCGGCCGTCAGGTCCACGCCGGACTTCTCCAGGAAGACCACGGCCTCGGCGCACGCCTGGATGTTGACGGCGACGATCAGCTGGTTGGCGGCCTTCACGGTCTGACCGGAGCCGTGCGGTCCGCACCGCACGACCGTCCTGCCGAGTACGTCGAAGAGCGGCTTCGCCCGGTCGAAGTCGGCCTGTTCCCCGCCGACCATGATGGACAGCACCGCCTCGACGGCGCCCGCCTCGCCGCCGGACACCGGGGCGTCGAGCACCCGGATGCCCTTGTCCCCCGCGGCGGCGGCCAGGTCGACCGAGGTCTGCGGGGTGATCGAGGACATGTCGATCAGCAGGGCACCGGGCCGGGCGTTCTCCAGGATGCCGTCGGGTCCGTAGGCGACCGCCTTCACCTGGGGGGACGCGGGCACCATGGTGATGATCACGTCCGCGTCGCGGACCGCCTCGGCGACGGAGGACGCGGCGGTGCCGCCCGCGGCGGCCAACCGGTCCAGCTTCTCCTGCTCCAGGGTGTAGCCGGTGACGTCGTAGCCCGCCTTGACCAGGTTCTCGGACATGGGGGAGCCCATGATGCCGAGGCCGATCCAGGAGACCTTGGGAAGGCCGGTGCTCATGCGGGGTGCCTCTCTTTCGCTCTGCGGTGTCTGAGGGCGTCCACTGCTCAGCGGGGGGCGCGGGCCTCGGCCGGCAGCCAGTCGAAGGCCTCGGCGCTCGGCCGGTCGCCGGGTTTGTACTCCAGGCCGACCCAGCCCGCGTAGCCCGCCTTCCGCAGCCGTCCGAGGAGGTCCGTCAGCGGGAGCGAGCCGGTGCCGGGGGCACCGCGGCCGGGGTCGTCGGCGATCTGCACATGGCCGGTCCGCGCGGCGTACCGCTCGATCACCGCCGGCAGGTCCTCACCGTTCCTGGACAGGTGGTACAGGTCCATCAGGAACCGGGCGTTGCCCAGCCCGGTGGCCGCGTTCACCGCGTCGACGACCCGCACCGCCGCCGTCGCCGACACCAGCGGGTACCGCGGCGACTCGGGCCGGTTCAACGCCTCGACCAACAGGATCGCGCCGATCCGGTGGGCCGCGCGGGCGGCGAGGGCGAGGTTCTCCAGGGCGAGCGCGTCCTGCTCGGCGGGGTCCACGCCGTCGACGCGGTTGCCGTACAGCGCGTTGAGGGCGGTGCAGCCGAGGGACTCGGCGAAGCCCGCGGCGACCTCGACGTTGGCACGGAACCGCTCCGACTCCTCGCCCGGGATCGACAGGGCGCCGCGGTCCGGGCCGGGGAGCTGCCCGGCGTAGAGGTTCAGGCCCGTGAGCCGGACGCCCGCGTCCTCGATCGCCTTCCGCAGACCGTCCAGTTCGGACCGCTCGGGGGTGGGCGAGTCGGCCCAGGGCCACCACAGCTCGACCGCGGTGAAACCGGCCGCGGCGGCGGCCGCGGGGCGCTCCAGGAGCGGGAGTTCGGTGAAGAGGATCGACAGGTTGACGTCGAAGCGCTGCTCTGCGGCGGTACTCCACTCGGCACCTGGCATCGGGCCGTGCTCCCTTCCCTTCGACTTTCATTCCGCATTACGGAATCTTTTTTCTGCTTAATGGAAGATTGCCCGTGGAGCTCGGGGCTGTCAAGAGGGGCCGCGCGCGAGGGTGCGCACCGGCGTCAGGCGTGTCGGCCCGGGGAGCGGGCGATGAACGTCATGGCGGTGGCGCGTGACAAGTGCGGTCACTCCACGGTGACCACGGCTTTGCCGCGGGCGTGGCCCTGCTCCACATGGCGTATGCCCTCGGCCGTGTCGGCCAGGGGTAGGTCCGGTCGACCACGGGGGTGAGCTTGCCGGCCTCGATGAGCGCGGTGACGGTGAGCAGATCCTCCCGGGTCGGCCCGGCCGGGGTGGCCGGGATGATCACGCGGAGCTGCTGCCGGACGAACGCGTCGGCCGCGGTCAGGCGCAGCATGGAGCCCACCGCCCCGAACACGTGGCCGGGCGAGCCGCCGCCGTTGCCCACCAAGGTCCCCGTCGGGGTGAGCGACCGGCGCAGTCGACGCAGCGGGTGGTTGCCCACGTTGTCCAGGATCACGTCGTAGCGCGCACGTCCGTCGGTGAAGTCCTCCCGGGTGTGGTCGACGACGTGCGTGGCACCCAGTGAGCGCACCAGTTCGACGTTGCGGGTGCCGCACACCCCGGTGACCTCCGCGCCCTGGGCCGCGGCGATCCGCACGGCGAACGTGCCCACACCGCCGGCGGCCCCGTTGATCAGCACCCGCTGCCCGGCCTGCACCGAGCCCACGGTCCTGATGCCCCGCAGAGCGGTCACCGCCCCCATCGGCACGGCCGCGGCCTGCTCGAAGGTCAGGCTCGCGGGCTTGGGCACCAGCAGGTCCGGAGTGGTGCGGGCGTACTCGGCGAAGGCGCCCGGACAGAAGCCCAGTACCTCGTCGCCGGGCCGGAGCCCGTGCACGCCGGCGCCGACCGCCTCCACCCGGCCGGACGCGTCGATCCCTGCCACCCGGCACTTCGGCCGGGTCAGCCCCACGGCTCCCATCAGCCGCGACACGAACGGGTCGCCGCGCAGCATGTGCCAGTCGTAGGGGTTGATCGCGGCGGCATGCACCCGCACCAGTACCTCGTCGGCCCCGATCGCGGGCCGGTCGACGTCCGCCAGTCGCAGAATGTCCGGCGGGCCGAACTGCTCTTGCACGATCGCCTTCATCGGCTCTCCCCGTTCTCTCGTGCTCGGCTGCTGCCCGGAGAGGGGGGTGTACGCCGTACACCCCCCTGGGTCAGGATGCTAGGTGTACGGCGTACACCGGTCAATGGACAGAACCAGCCAGAACCAGGGGGAGGGAACAGGCGGGTTCCGGGCGACGCGGTCAAGAGGGCTCAGGCAGGGACAGTCGAGTCCTCACCCGCGGTTCAGGAGACGCCCCGGAGCCGCTCGAGGCCGTCCAGCGTCAGGTCCAGGGCGAACTCGAACTCGAACTGGTCGTCGCAGCCCGGGCCGACGACGGACTCCTCGTCGTGGGCGACCGCCATGGCCAGTTCGGTGAGGTGGGGGTAGCGCGCGGCCATCTCCTCCGGCGGCATCGCGTCCGGATCCGGCTCGCTTCCGGCGGCCTCCTGGAACAGCTCCTGGGAGAAGCCCAGCAGACGGCTTCCCATCACATGCATCGCGTGATGGACCAGGTCGATCGAGAACCCTCCGGCCCGGAAGATCCCGATCATCGAGTCCAGGTACTCCATCACCGCAGGCGTCGGAGCGGTCCGCGCCTTCATGCGCGATTCGATGACCCCGGCCGCCCACGGGTGGCGCAACAGCATGCGGCGGGCCGACAGCACCCGCAGGCGGATGACGGCCTTCCAGTCGGGGCCGGCGGCCGGTGGGTCGATCTCGCCGACGAGGACGTCGACCATGCCGTCCAGCAACTCGTTCTTGTTGGCCACGTGCTTGTACAGCGCCATGGGCACGACTCCGAGCGCCTGTGCGATCTTGCGCATGCTGAGCGCGTCGACCCCGCCCTCGTCGGCCAGGGCGATGGCGGCGCCCAGAACCCGCTCCCTGCTCAGAGGGGCACGGGCCCGCGCGGCGGTGTCGGCCTGCGTGGCCATCTCCACCATCCCCTCTCGTGCGGCAAGCCCCGGAGCCCGCCCCCGTCCCCGACAGGTGCCGGAAACCGGGGAGGGCGGTGCGCGCGCCATGGTAGCTCCCGGCCTCCACGACGAACCCCGGCCGCTGACCCGCATCAGGGCCGTTGGGCCCTCCCCCCGGGCCCCGGTATGGACTGTTCGGCCCTGACCGACCCCGGTACCCGGAAAGGATCATGTGGCAGCGGCCGGGAAGTGCCGCGTCCGCTCCGGTTCGACCCGGCCTCTCCCGGCTCGTCGACGACGTGTACGGACATGAGCGGAAGGGCAGGGCGCCGGCGGTGGACGAGGAGCAGATACGAGAGGTGCAAGAGGTGGAGGCCGCGGAGGGGCACGACGTGGCTTCCGGCGCGGGGGCGCCCGGACATCCCCGGGAGATCGCGCCCGGGACCGCGCGCCCGTCGTGGGTGGAGTGGCTGACGACCACCGACCACAAGAAGATCGGGACGCTCTACCTGGTCTCCGCGTTCGTGTTCTTCGTCGTCGGCGGTGTGATGGCGCTGCTGATGCGGGCGGAGCTGGCCCGGCCCGGACTGCAGATCATGTCGAACGAGCAGTTCAACCAGGCGTTCACGATGCACGGTTCGATCATGCTGCTGATGTTCGCGATGCCGTTGTTCACCGGGTTCGCGAACTGGATCATGCCGTTGCAGATCGGCGCACCGGACGTGGCCTTCCCCCGGCTGAACATGCTCGCCTTCTGGCTGTTCCTCTTCGGTTCGTCGATCGCGGCGAGCGGCTTCCTCACTCCTGACGGCGCCGCCGACTTCGGCTGGTTCCTGTATGCCCCGCTCTCCGACACCGTCTACTCGCCGGGCGTGGGAGCCGACCTGTGGATCATGGGCGTGGCGTTGTCCGGCTTCGGCTCGATCCTGGGCGCGGTCAACTTCATCACCACGATCATCTGCATGCGCGCGCCGGGCATGACCATGTTCCGCCTGCCGATCTTCACCTGGAACGTGCTCCTCACCAGCGTGCTGGTCCTCATGGTGTTCCCGGTCCTGGCGGCGGCGCTGTTCGCCCTGGAGTACGACCGCAGGTTCGGCGGCCACATCTTCGACGCGGCGAACGGCGGGGCGCTGCTGTGGCAGCACCTGTTCTGGTTCTTCGGCCACCCCGAGGTCTACATCCTGGCCCTGCCGTTCTTCGGCATCGTCTCCGAGGTGATCCCGGTCTTCTCCCGCAAGCCGATGTTCGGCTACATGGGGCTGATCGGCGCGACGATCGCCATCGCCGGTCTGTCGTTGACCGTCTGGGCGCACCACATGTACACCACGGGCGGAGTGCTGCTGCCGTTCTTCTCCTTCATGACCTTCCTGATCGCCATCCCCACCGGCGTGAAGTTCTTCAACTGGATCGGCACGATGTGGAAGGGCAGTCTGTCGTTCGAGACGCCCATGCTCTGGACCGCGGGCTTCCTCGTCACGTTCCTCTTCGGCGGACTGACCGGAGTCATCCTGGCCTCGCCGCCGCTGGACTTCCACCTCACCGACTCGTACTTCGTCGTCGCGCACTTCCACTACACGGTCTTCGGCACCGTCGTGTACGCGATGTTCGCCGGATTCCACTTCTGGTGGCCGAAGTTCACCGGCAAGATGCTCGACGAACGGCTCGGGAAGATCACCTTCTGGACGCTCACGGCGGGTTTCCACCTCACCTTCCTGGTCCAGCACTGGCTGGGTGCCGAGGGCATGCCCCGCCGCTACGTGGACTACCTGGCGGCCGACGGCTTCACCGCCCTCAACACCCTGTCGTCGATCGGGTCGTTCCTGCTGGGCATCTCGATCCTGCCCTTCTTCTACAACGTGTGGCGGACGGTCAAGTACGGCGAGAAGGTCGAGGCCGACGACCCCTGGGGCTACGGTCGCTCCCTGGAGTGGGCCACGTCCTGCCCGCCCCCGCGCCACAACTTCACCTCCCTGCCACGCATCCGGTCCGAGTCCCCCGCCTTCGACGTGCACCATCCGGAGATCGCCGCCATGGAGACGGTGGGCTGAGCCGTGTCCCATCCAGTCCTGGCCCTCGGCGCCGCGGCGGTGACCACGGCCGGCTCCGTCTGGTACGTGCCGGCCCTCGTGGATCTGCGCGCGGGGGCCGACCGGCCCGCGTCCCGTCGTGCCGAGGCGGTGGCCTGCCTCAGCGGCTGGAGCACGACAGCCGTCGTCGCCGTACTCCTGCTCGTCACCGGGGGCTGGTGGCTGCCCTGTGCCGCGGCCCTGACGGGTTCGACCGTCACGACCGGCCTCTGGGCCCGTGCCGTCGTCCACCGCCGGCGCGGCGCACGGGAAGCGGCCCGCCTCTGGACACAGGTGCGCCGTCCCGGCCCCGCCCGCACGCCGGAGGGGTGAACGACAGGACCTCCCGAGGCGATGACCTCGCGTCCACCTCACGAGCCACGGTGGGTTCAGGAAGTTCGGGCAGGAGCTTTCCATAGGTGATTCATAGACGCTTCCCGGATGCTGTTCCGGTACTGATCGATCGGATCCGTGTCGACGAGGGAGGCGGTTATGAGCGAGGGAACGCCCCATGAGGGGGACGGCCGCGACAGCGACCAACTGCTGGCGGAACTGGAGGAGGAGATCACCTCCTGGTCGGAACAGGGAGGGGTGAATCTGATGGCGGTCCTGAACGACCAGAGCGTGTCCGACGAGGCGACCGCCAGGAACACGATCTGGGATCTCGTGCAGCAGGACGGCTTCGGGGGAACCGAGCCTGTCGGCCCGTCCTCGGAACTGCTCGACCGGCGGGACCTCGACTCCGGCATCCGGTGGAGCAATCTGGTGGCCACCTACATCGACTCCCTGAGCTGTTCGCTGCTCCCGCACAGCAGTGAGGAGAGCTCCCTGATGTCGTTCCGCCTCGACGAGGGGCACGCGGGAGGTTGCGGCTGACCGTGCTCCGTCAGCAGACGACCGGTCGCCGCCCGCCGTCCGGCGTGCCGGGTGAAGCCGCTCCCCCGCGGCTCTGCTCGCGGGCGAAGAGGCGGACCAGCGGCGTGAGGCGGTAGCGGTGCGGGACCGGACCGGACACCTCCAGCAGGCGGGCGGCGGCCAGCATCTCCAGAGCGTCCTCGGCGTCCTCCTCCAGGCAGCCGAGGACGTTCGCCGCCTCCTGTGAGTCGAAGACGTCGGGGCAGCCGGACGCCAGGACACCCAGGGCCGTGCGCACTGGTCCGGTCACCCGCCGGTGGCCGGAGGACAGCGCCGCCCGGACGTCCAGGTCGCCCTCCCGCAGTTCGTCGAGCCTGTGTTCCTCCGGTTCGAGCCGGGCCGCCGCCGCCGCGAGTCGTTGGCGCGGGTGCGCAGCCAGCCGGGCCGCCACGATCCGCAGGGCGAGCGGCAGCCGGTCGCACAGGTCGACGATGCGGGCGGCCGCGTCGGGCTCGTTCCTGGTCCGTTCGGGCCCCACGATCGCGCTCAGCATCCGGCGGCCCTCCCCGGCGCTCATCGGGCCGAGGGGGACCGGACGCACCCCCGGCAGGGTGGTGAAGGAGTCCCGGCCGGTGATCAGCGTGCGGCAGCCGCCCGTGCCGGGCAGCAGCGGGCGGACCTGGCGGTCGTCCACGGCGTTGTCCAGGAGCACCAGCATCCGGCGGTCGGCGAGCAGACTGCGGTAGAGCTGGCCGCGCTCCTCCGCAGAAGCCGGAAGTTCGTGCTCCGCGACGCCCATGGCCCGCAGGAACCAGCCGAGCACCTCGCCGGGGGAGCTGGGGCGTCCGGACTCTCCGGACAGGTCGGCGTGAAGCTGCCCGTCCGGGAAGCTCTGCCGTGCCCGGTGCGCGGCGTGCACGGCCAGGGCTGATGTGCCGGTACCCGCGGCGCCCGTCACCACGACGGGGGAGGGCCCTGCTCGGCGCAGCTCGGCCATGATGCCGGCCAGCTCCCGGCGGCGACCGGAGAAGTCCGCGACATCGGCGGGCAGCATCGCGGGCACGACACCGCTCCAGGCGCCACGGTCGCGCACCCGCGCCACCGCGGAGCGGCGGGGCCCACCGTCCGGCAGGGCGAGCGCCGCGCCGGAGATTTCCGCTTCCCCGCGCGCGACGGACCGCGCGAGCGTGCCCGTCAGCACGGCCTGCCGGATGTCACGCAGGGCCTGGCCCGGGTCCACCCCCAGCTCGTCACGGAGCATCCGTCGGCCGCGCTCGTACACCGCGAGGGCCTCCGCCTGCCGACCGCACCGGTGCAGAGCGGTCATGAGCTGGCCGAGCAGCCGCTCGCGCAGGGGGTTCTCCATCACGAGCCGCATCAGCTGCGGAACCGCCGTGTCGTGGAGTCCCAGGGCCAGTTCGGCTTCGATCCGGTCTTCCCGCGCGGAGAGGAGGGCCTCGTCCAGCAAGGGCCGTTGGCGTTCCCTGAGGTAGACGGTGACATCGGAGAGAACCGGCCCGCGCCGTAGCGCGAGCGCCTGCCCGAGACGGTCGGCGGCCGCGGTGTAGCGGCCCGCCGTCAGGTCCGCGCGACCGCGGTCCACCAGGCTCTCGAAAGCCGTCCAGTCGAGGAAGGCGCCCCGTGTGTCCAGTCGGTAGGCGTGGGCGTGCCGCTCCAGGTGGACGCCGGTACCCAGGCACTTCCTGAGCTGGGAGATGTAGGTGTAGAGCTGGGCCGTCGCCGTGGCGGGCGGTTCGCACCCCCACAGCAGGGCCTTGAGCCGGTCGTCGGAGAGCGGACGGCCCCCGGCGAGCAGCATCGCCGCGAGGACCGTGCGCTGCTTCGCTCCGCCGAGGGTGACCGTCCGTCCGCCGGTCTCGGCCTCGACCGACCCGAGTACGCGGAACACGGACGGCTCGAAGCCGTTCACACCCGCCGGTCTTTGTCCTCGCGGCCCGGCGGCCGGGCGCGGTTGCGTGGCGGGTGGCCGGACGCGGCCGGTTCCCGCGGATCCGGGTCGGACGAAGTCGCGCACGGTGTCGCTGTACCCCGGCATGTTCGGTCTCCAGAAGGTGGTTCAGCCCATGCGGTGGGCCACGAAGTCGCAGAGCGAGCCGAGGACCCTGCGCGCCGGGGTCGGCGGCAGGGCTGCGAGGGCGGTACGGGCCAGGGCCAGGCGATCGTCCATCATGGCCCCGGCCGTGGCGAGCGTGGGGGAGTCCCGCAGGAGTTCCAACGCCCGGCGGTGCGGGTGCGTCCCGGCGGCCGGCCCGGCGGCGAGCAGGGCACGCAGCTCACCGTCGCCCGGTTCGTCGCCGAACAGGGCGAGCAGCACAGGGAGACTGAGCACCCCGGCTTCCACGTCCCTTCCCGGTTCCTTGCCCGATGAGGAGGCGGACGCACCGATGTCGAGGAGGTCGTCGGATATCTGGAAGGCGAGGCCCAGTTGCTCGCCGTACTCGACGAGAACGTCGACGTACGCGTCGGACGCGCCCGCCTGCAGGGCACCGAGCCGCAGCGACAGGGCGATCAGGGACGCGGACTTGCCGGCCGTCACCTGGAAGTAGTGGTCCAGGGGAGCGGTCCCGGAATCCGGACCGAGCAGCTCCAGCATCTGGCCCTGCACCAGCCGGTCGGCGGTCACCGAGTTCATCCGCACCGCGTGCGGCCCGAGTTCGCAGGCCAGCTGGGCGGCCTGGGCGAGGAGCCAGTCCCCGGCGAACACCGCGCGGCGGTTCCCCCAGCGGGCGTTGGCGCTGGGGGAACCGTGCCGTGTGTCGGCGTTGTCGATGACGTCGTCGTGGTAGAGGGAGGAGACGTGGACCAGTTCGGCCAGGACGGCCGCGTCGACGACCCCCTCGCTCTCCGCGTTCCCGAACTCTGCACCCAGCAGGACCAGAAGGGGCCGAAGCCGCTTTCCGCCGGTGGCCACGAGATGCCCGACGAGCGGGGTGACACGGGGGTCGGCGCTACGGGCGATGCGCTCCTGAAGGCGCTGTTCGACGCTCTGTAGACGCTCGGCCAGCCGGTCCCGCAGTGCCGGTTCGTCGGCGGCGAGCCCGGACACGAGAGAACTGCGCTCCGGGGCGCTCAACATGTTCATCCGGGCTCCTGAAGGTATGAGGCACGGAATCTTCCGGCCGGACACTACGGACGGCCGCCGCGAGAGGCCGGCTCCGGGCAGCCGGATGCCCTTCCGCCGCCGCGGCAGGGTCGGACGGCCGGGCGGTGGACGGCGTCCGCGGCGGGTCGCGCTGCGGACGCCAGGACTGTCGCACCGGGTAGCGCTGCGGACGCCAGGACTGTCGCACCGGGCCCGGAGCGCGGGCAACGGTCCTGGCAGGTTCTTGCCGCATTGGCGGCTCGTCGTGGTCCATGGCGGAACCCGCGGCCAGACTGCGGGAGAACCGGCGACCCCATGCTTCGGCCCCGGTACCCCCAGCCCCGGAAGCACCAAGGAGCACCATGTTCGGACGGATAGGGCGGTTCGCCGTCAACCGGCCTTGGCTGACGATCATCGCCTGGCTCATCGCGACCGTCGCCGCGGTCGCGCTCGCGCCGCAGCTGAAGAGCACCAACGACCAGGCGGATTTCCTGCCGTCCCACTACGAGTCGGTACGTGTCACGAAGCTGCAGCAGCGCGCGTTCCCGACAGCGGAGCAGCCCTCCGCCATCGCGGTGTTCCAGCGCGCCGACCGGGGCAAGCTCTCGGCGGACGACCTGGCGGAGGTGACCCGGATCGCCGGGGCGCTGCAGGCCGAGGGCTACGACAAGGTGAAGTCGGTCCTGGCAAGCCCCGAGACGGTCTCGCCCAACGGCAAGGTGGCGCTGGCGAGCGTCTTCGCCACGACGAAGAACTACTACGACCAGGAGCTCCTCGAGTCGGTGAAGCAGCTCCGGGCGGACGCCAAGCCGCTGCTCGCGGACACCGGCCTG
Organism: Streptomyces sp. M2CJ-2; assembly: GCF_016757295.1. NCBI lineage: Bacteria > Bacillati > Actinomycetota > Actinomycetes > Kitasatosporales > Streptomycetaceae > Streptomyces > Streptomyces sp. M2CJ-2. The sequence goes on from NZ_JAESIF010000019.1 coordinate 48,284, forward strand.
AGCATGGGGGTGACCGGGCCGACCGCCAGCGGGCTGGACACCCTCGAGTCCTCCGGCGACACCGACGCGATGATCATGATGGCGACCCTGGTGCTGATCGTGTCGCTGCTGCTGTTGATCTTCCGTAGTCCGCTCATCGCCCTGCTGCCGGTCCTGCTGATCCTCCTGGTGTTCGTGGTGGCCACCGGGCTGATCGCCACCGCCGCCGAACTCGGCGGGCTCCAGGCCGACAGCTCGGTCTCCGCCATCCTCATCGTGGTGCTGTTCGGCGTCGGTACCGACTACATCCTGTTCCTGCTCTTCCGGTACCGCGAGCAGCTGCGGGAGGGGCAGGCGCCCAAGCAGGCCATGATCGACGCGGTGGCCCGGGTCGGCGAGACCATCGCCTCCGCGGCCGCCGCGGTCATCGTCGCCTTCCTCGCTCTGGTGCTCTCCACCATGGGCATGCTGCGCGCCATGGGCCCGTCGCTGGCCATCGCCGTGGCCGTCACCCTACTGGCCTCCCTCACCCTCGTACCCGCCGTTTTCTCGCTGCTGGGCGCCAAGGCGTTCTGGCCCTCCAAGGCGTGGAAGAAGCAGCCCAGGAACGCCCTCACCGGCCGGCTCGGCACCCTCGTCTCCCGGCGGCCCCGCCTCCTCGCGGGACTCTCCGGCGGCCTGCTGGCCGTCATGAGCGTGGCCGCCTTCGGCTTCAGCGCCGAGTTCGACAGCGAGAGCTCGCTGCCGCAGAACCTGGAGTCCGTACAGGCGTCCGAGGACCTCAGACTCGGCTTCTCCGCCGGACAGACCGATCCCTCCCTGGTGCTCGTCGCCTCCAAGGACGGCTCCCGGATCGACCCGGCCGGCCTGGAGAAGTTCCGTGAAAAGCTCTCCGGGGTCGAGGGCGTCGGCGACATCTCGCCGGCCATGCTCGGCACCGCGGGGGACGTGGCGCAGTTCAGTGTCGTCCTGGACTTCCGCCCCGCCGAGGAGGCGGCCATCGACCTGGTCTCCGGAGACCTGCGCGACACCGCGCACCGGGTGGCGCCCGAGGGCACCGAGGCGCTCGTCGGCGGCACCAGCGCGGTCCTCGCGGACATCCGCACCGCCGTCAACCACGACTACTCGCTGGTCTTCCCGATCGCCGGCATCGCCATCATGGTGATCCTCGGACTCCTGCTGCGCAGCGCCGTCGCGCCCTGGTACCTGATCGTGGCCGTGGGCCTCGGGTTCGGTGCCACCCTCGGCTCGACCGTCCTGGTCTTCCAGCAGATCAAGGGCGAGAGCGGGCTTATGTTCGCGCTGCCCGTGTTCGTCTACCTCTTCGTGGTGGCGATCGGTACCGACTACAACATCCTCATGGTGGCCCGCCTCCGCGAGGAGATCGCCCGGGGCAGGACCCAGCAGGAGGCCGTCCGGCTCGCCGTGACCCACTCGGCGCCCACCATCGGGGCCGCCGCCGTCATCCTGGCCGGCACCTTCGGCGTCCTGATGCTGGCCGCCGACAGCATGCTCCAGCAGCTGGGCTTCGCGGTGTCGTTCGGCATCCTGATCGCCGCCTTCGCGATGGCGCTCGTCCTGGTACCTGCGGTCACCTCGCTGTTCGGTGAACGGGCCTGGTGGCCGGGGCGCGACCGTCAGGGGCCGGCGGAAAGCGACGACGTCGTGCCGGTGTCGGTGCCCGAGCCGGCCACGAGGTGAGCTCCTCACGTCGACCGCGTTCGTCATCGTCCTGACTGCTGCGGGCACCATCGCCCTCGGTCTGGTGATACTCGGTTTCGGGGCGCGCGGACTGCTCGGTCTGCGGATCGGCGTGCCGCGTTCCCCGCTCACCGGATGCACCGGGCTGCTCACCATCGGACTGGTGAGTTCCGCGATGGGGCCCGCCGCGGCGGGCACCGTGCTGGTGACCGTCCAGGTGAGCAGCGCCCTGCCGGTCGCCATGATGTTCCTGGCCCTGTCCGAGGCGGTGGTGCCCAGTGGGTCGGCCGGCGGCATCGTCCGCCGGCCCCGCTCAGTGAAGCGCCGGGTGGCGCACCCGGCGCTTCACTGAGCTCAGCAGGATCGCCCTCCGGCACGGGCTGGGCCGCCTCCCGCAGCTGTCCGGCCTGACCCGCCCGGCGACGGGCGCCACCCGGACGGAGCACGCCCGCGCCCTGCGGATGGCCCTGGAGGAGGCGGGCACCACCTTCGTCAAACTCGGCCAGGTGCTCTCCACCCGCTACGACCTGCTGCCCGTCGAGTTCATCGAAGAACTGAGCCTGCTCCAGTGCGCGGCGGCCGCCGCGCACTGGGACGACATCGAACAGGCGCTCACCGAGGACCTCGGAGCCCCACCGGGCGAGGTGTTCGCCGAGTTCGACACCGTGCCGCCGGCGGCCGGTTCCGTCGCCCAGGTGCACCGGGCACGGCTGCGGGACGGTCGGGCGGTCGCCGCCAAGGTGCAGCGCCCCCGGGCTCGCCAGGTGGTGGAACGCGACCTGGACATCCTCCTGCGGATCGCCCGGAGGACCGGCGAACGCACCGTGTGGGGCCACTCCGTCGGAGTCACCGGACTGGTCCGGGGCTTCGCCGCCTCCCTCCGGGAGGAACTCGACTTCCGCACCGAGGCCCGCAACACCCGGGAGGTCGCCGCCGCGCGGGAGGCCGGGACCGGCCGGCACCCGTCGGAAGATCCGGACCCATGCCCAGCAGTGAAGATCCCCGCCGTCCACGGCGGTCTGACCACCGCCCGTGTGCTGGTGGTGGAGTGGCTGGACGGGGTGACGCTCGACAAGGCCGCCGAGTCCGCCGACGCACGCGGGATCGACCGGACGGCACTCGCCGGAGCCCTGCTGGACTGTGTCCTCGCACAGATCATGACCGACGGCGTCTTCCACGCCGATCCGCACCTGGGCAACCTCATGCTGCTGGACGACGGACGACGGACGACGGACGACTGGGACTGCTGGACTTCGGATGTGCCGGCCGTCTCGACCGGGTGCTGCGTTCGACGTTGCGCGACCTGCTGGTCGCGATCCACCGCAACGGCCGGCAGGCCCTCTGCGACGCGCTGCTGGAACTGGTGGAGCACCGGCCGGAACCGGTCGACGAGAACCGGCTGGCCCGTGACCTGAGCCGGTTCATGGCCCGGCACCTGGTTCCGGGGACCCGGCCGGACCGGGACATGTTCGCCGCGCTGTTCCTGCTGATGACCAGGTACGGGCTCGTCGTGCCCGGCGAGATCGCCGCAGTGTTCCGTTCCCTGTCGACACTGGAGGTGTCCCTGGACCAACTGGTGCCCGGCTACGACATCATCGCCGAGGCCCGCCGGTTCGCGGCCTTCGAGGTCCGGCGGAAGCCGGCCCCGGGGAGCCTCGGACGGACGGGTTTCGGCAGGGCCCGGCTGCGGCCGGGGCCGGTGTCAGCGCAGACGGGACGCCAGGTCGGCGACGAGCTCGTCCCTGCGTGGCGCCAGGTAGAAGTGGTCGCCTTCCAGCACCTTGAGCTCGAAGCCCTTCGGGGCGACGTCGGCCCAGGCGGCCACCTCTTCCACGGTGACGTTGGGATCGCGGTTTCCTGTGTAACCGATGACCGGGCAGCGCACGGGCACGGCGGGCCGGGGGCCCTTCTCCGCATACCGCCCGACGACGGTGAAGTCGGCCAGGAGCGCCGGCAACACGAGTTCCCGCAGGTCGAGGTCCTCCAGCAGCGCGGCGTCGGTACCGCCCAGCTTGCGGACCTCGGCGAGGACGGACTCGGCGCCGCCCAGGTGCGCGGTGCGCGGCCGCTGCCCGTGAGGGGGCTGCTGGCCGGAGACGAGGAGAATGCTCGGGCAGAAGCCGTGCCTGCGCTCCAGGCGGACCGCCACCTCGTAGGCGAGCGAGGCTCCCATGCTGTGGCCGAAGAGTGCCAGCGGCTTGTCAAGGAGGGGCAGAACGGCGGCGGTCACCCCGTCGGCCAGCTCCTCCATGCTCTCGAGGCAGGGCTCGGCGATCCGCTCCTGGCGCCCCGGGTAACGGGTCGCCAGCACCTCGACGTCGTCGCCGAAGGCGTTTCCCCAGGAGTGGTAGGAACTCGCCGAACCGCCGGCGTGCGGCAGGCAGAGCAGTCGCATACGGGTCGAGGAGAACGGGGGGTAGCGCCGGAACCACGTCGCGTCGCTCCGGGGGGTGTGCTTCAGGGTGTTCATGGCATCGGGCTTCTCGTATCGGGGAGTTCGGTCCGGGGCGGCGGGGATGTCATACGGCGGCGAGGCTCTCCAGGGCGCCGGGGTTGTCCACGGTGACCACCTCGACGTCGGGGTCGATCCGGTGGATCAGATTCGTCAGTACCCGCCCCGGGCCCAGCTCGACGATCCGTCGGCAGCCGAGCTGTCCGGTCAGGGTCCGCACGCTCTCCTCCCAGCGCACCGGGGAGACCAGCTGGCGCACGGCCAGCTCCGGCCAGTTGCCGTCGCCTGTGTACGGCTGCGCGTCCACGTTGGCGACCACGGGGAGGTGCCCCGGGGCGAACCGCACGTCCCGCAGGGTCCGGGCCAGCCGCTCGGCCGCAGGCGCCATGAAGGGGCTGTGGAAGGCGCCGCCCACGGAGAGGCGGATGAGTTTGGCCCCGACGCCCGGAGCCAGTTCCGCCGCCCTCCCGACGCCGTCCGCGGAGCCGGAGAGTCCTGTCTGGCCGGGGGCGTTGACATTGGCCACCCATACGTCGAGCCCCTCGGCCCGCACCTCGGCGGCCAGTACCTCGGCTTCCGGGAGTCCGGTCCCGACGAGCACACCCATGGTGCCCGGACGGAGTCGCTCGACGTCCCGCATGGCCTGCCCCCGGTCCGTCACCAGGGCGACGGCGTCCGGCAGCGTGAGCACTCCGGCCGCCGTCAGCGCCGCGTACTCTCCCAAGCTGTGCCCGGCGCACGCCACGGCGCCGTCCAGTGCCCCGCACCGTGCCGCCTCCGCGTGGGCCATCAGGGCCACCGTGAAGACCGAGAGCTGAGCCAGGTCGGTGCGGCGCAGCACGTCGGTCGGGGTCCGCAACAGCAGTTCCTCGACGTCCTCGCCGCAGTGCCGGGAAACCTCACCGGCCAGGCTCCAGGCGGGGGTGTCCCGCCAGGGTTCACCCATGCCTTGACGTTGCGTCCCCTGTCCGGGAAACACCAGACCGATCGGCGTCGGGGTCAACTTTCCACACCTTTCAGGCGGCACATGGACAGAGACGGGGCCTGCATCCGGCCGTTGGTCTCGGATGACGGGCCCCGCCCCCGGTTTGCCGCGGACCGAGGAGTGAGGGTCCCCGGGGCCCGCGGCGCACCGGATCGCCGGCGGCACAGGAAACGCGCATGCCGCCGGAGTTCTCGGGTCAGGGGTGTCCGACCGTCCGCTCGGGGCGGACGCCGTTCGTGTCGTCCCTGTCTAACCGGCTCCGTCGGACGGGTGCAACGACGGCTACAGGAAGTTGCCAGTGCCGGACCGGTCCTCGCGCGGAGGCGTGTTGTCCGTGTCGCGTACGTCCCGCGCCGTTCCCCGGGCCGGCACGTCCTGCCGTGGTGCACCCCGCCGGGCCGACGGCCCGGACGCACCCGGGGCCGGTCCGGCCGACGGGCGACCGGAGCTCTTCCGGCCCTTGGGCAGAAGCCCCAGCTCGGCCGCCCGGACCCCTGCCTGGAAGCGCGAACTCGCTCCGAGGAGCGCCATGATCTCCGCGACGTAGCGGCGATAGGTGCGCACCGAGATGGAGAGTTCGCGTGCGGCGACCTCGTCGGTGATGCCGACCTGAAGGAGGTTCAGGATCTGCCGGGCCACGTCGGCACGGTTGAGGTTGCCGAAGTCGATCTGCTTCTCGACCGGGACCGCGTGGCGCCAGAGCCCATCGAAGAGGGTGCCCAGCGTGCCGATCACGGTGGTGGCGCGGATCACCGAGGCCTGTCGCCCGATGACCGCTTGCGAGGTCACCAGGGCGGCCGTCCCGTCGACGATCATCACCTGGAGCATGGGCACCCTGCCCACCCGCACCTCGTACCGAAGGCTCTCCAGCATGGGGAGCTGGACCACTCCGCTGTCGAGCATCGCCTGGGTGCACAGGAGCCGCAGTCCGATGTTCTTCCGGCGGGTCTCCAACTCCCGGTACACGGAGTTGATCGCCTCGACGTGCTCCGAGTCGGCCAGCACGATGTCGATGGTCCGTTCGCCCTCGGCGACGAGCCCGAGGGCGGCTGCCGCCACCTCACTGCCACAGGGGGTGACGTTGGTGATCAGCGAGTCCCGCACGACACGGTCGCGGTGCTTGGCGACGGTGGCCTCGATCAGTCGACGGACCTCCATGAGCGTCTGCTCCATGTCGTCCGCGGGCTGTACGTCGTGTTGCCCGGTGTACCCGGTGTGGCCGTGGGGGACCTTCGCGGTGGTGTACCCCGGCCGTTCGACAGGATGGGGATCAGCCATGGCGTCGTGACTCCCGGTCGGGAGTGTCGGTGCGCTGCGGCAGCAGGGCCATCTCCACGGCCCTGGCCCCGGCCTGGAAGCGGGAGTTGGCCCCCAGCTCCTGCATGATCTCCGCGACGTGACGACGGTACGTGCGCAGGGACACCTGGAGTTCGCGCGCCGCCACCTCGTCGGTTCGGCCCTCGCACAGTTGTTCCAGGATGCGTCGTACCGACTCCGTGCGCATGCGCGCACTCGTGCGCTGGTGCTCGGCGAGCGACCGGGCGTTGGCCCACGATCCGGCGAACATCAGATCCAGGGCGCGGGCCGACGCCGTGTCCTTGATGATCGCGGCGTCGTGCCCCTTGCCGGGAGGATCCGGCATGAGGGCGACTTGACTGTCGACGATCAGCATGCCGCGCAACTCTCCTTCGTCGACCCGGATTTCGCACCGGGTGTCCCGGAAGTGTTCGGCGCTCGGCCTGCAACTGTTCACCGCCTGCGGCGTGCACAGCAGTCGGATGACCGGACCGCTGGCCCCGCCGCCCGCCGACCGCCCCTTGGAGGGGGACGCGTGGGCGGCGAGCGCGTCGAACACGGCAGACGCGCTCTCGCCTGCGGACAACGAAACGGAGACCGAGTGACGTGCCAGTCCGACGAGCCGGGTGACTGTGCCACCGATGTCGGCATCGTCCATGCGCAGTACGAGGGATTCGCGTACCGGCCTGGTCCGGTGCAGCGACACCGTCGATTCGATCAGCGCACGTGCCTGGAGCAGCGCGCTTTCCATCCTGCTGACGTCTTCGGCCGTATCGAGGGCGCCGTCGGCCGGGCCCGGGGCCGACCTGCCCGGTGAAGGGTTCCTGATCACGAGAGACATCAGGTCTTCACCGTGGTTTTTCAATGTGGAATGCTTCATTGCACTGATCGTTCCCCGTGATGCTCAGCGACAAAATCCTCGCCCTGGCGGAGGCGGAGGATGAAGTTGGCGAATTCGATGTCAGGAATTGTATTCCTGTCGAAAAATGCGCAGGGACTCCTGAGTGTTAACTTTGCCTGAACAGTCACCCATTCACCGTGAATTTACCTATGGAGGGAAAGTGATTCACGATGCGGTGGGTGGGGCTCAGGGTCGGCCGAGCCTGCTCGACTTCGAAGCTCAGACATTATGGGCTGGCTGCGGGCCAGTCAACGTCGGGTCGCGGGAATAGTCCAGGTAAAGCCCTACTCTCTGGCGGACCTCGCGGGCCGTCGCACCCAAAGTCTCCGGCCGGGTTGTCAGCAAGTTGCAGCGCTTTTGGTGGGAGTCGGAGGGCCGGCCCCGGGATGGACACGGATCACATCCGGGAGGTGACAGCCAGTCATTGTCACGGCGTGTCCCTGTCCGCTTGCTGTCATCTTTCGTCAGCCTGCCGAGTGGTGGACCTGGCGTCTCGGTGCATGACGGCACCCCAGATCAGTGCCGAATCAGCCAGTGGACATCCGGGTGCCCGGGGCGCACCGGCCGGGGTGACCGTGTGGTGGTGGCGGGGTGCGACGACGGTCCTGGCCGCGGACCTCGCCCTCCTGGACGACTCCGAGAGGCGACGCCTGGAGCGCATGCGCGCCCCGGGCCGGAGCCGCGGAGTTCGCCGGCAACCGGGCCGGCGGTGCGCCGCGTCCTGGCCGGTCTGCTGGACGCGGCGCCGGAGCCGGATCCGCCTGGGCCGTAGGCCGTAGGCCGTAGGCCGTGCCCGGGCTGCGGGGACGGGGAGCATGGGCCGCCGACGGTGCTGGAACCGCAGGCCGAGTGCTGGATCAGCATCTCCCACACCTCGGGCTGCGGCATGCTCGCCGTGGCCGCGGTGCCCGTCGGGGTGGACGTCGAACAGGTCCGGAACGTCCGTGTCAGGGATCTCGCACCCACCGTCCTCACCCCCTCCGAGGCGCGGTGGCTGGATGACTCCCTCGCCGGGGACGCGCTGCGCCGGGCGTTCCTGCGCTGCTGGACCCGCAAGGAGGCCGTGCTCAAGGCGGTCGGTGTCGGCGTCACGGTTCCCCTGAACCTGGTGGAGACGTATCCGGCCATCGCCGGCACGGTCACGGTCGCCGCCGGGGCGCCCGGCACGCCCGACACGTGGTCTGTCACCGACCTGCCAGTACCGGCGGCCTGGACGGCCTCCGTGGCTCTCCCCGCAGGGACGGGCGGGTCCGTCCGGCTGCGCCCGCACGTGGGGAACTGAGTCTGTCCCGGTGGAGTGACCTTCGGCACGCGGGAGGAAAGGAGTCCGTCGGCTGAGTTCGCCCTTCGACTGAGTTCGCCCTTCGGATCTCCCCGGCGCGTTTTCCGTTGAAATTTGAATCATTGTGCGGAGTTCCGTCGTGTGAACTCACGAGTGGCATTTCCGTCCTCCCCGTGGTCCGGTCCGGGGCCTCCCCCGAGCCCCTCCCGGCGATTGCGCTTCGCACCCTCGGAACGTCGTGGTGCTGTCATCGCCCGACGTGGGCGAGAGGTGCCGACCGGGTCCTTTCCCGCTTCGGGCCGGGGAACGTGGCGAAGGGGGGCGGCCGCCTTTCACGGTGCCGGCGGGATTCGGTGGGGACCGCGGCGGAGTGTGCGCAAGGGCACCGAATTTTCACCAAGTGCACCAAATTTTCACGTGGTTCATGGTGGCCGGTTGAACGGATCCGCGTGGGCCGGCCGGCACGGAGCCGGCGCCGCGGCCGGGCGCGGCGGACCGTGACCGCTTTCCCCGCTGGGCCACGGCCCGGTCAGCGGACTTCGTCGGCCTGTCCGGTGACCTGATGCTCCTGGGTCGGGGAGCTCGGCGCGGCTTCCTGCTGATCGCCGCGGGGGAGTCCGTTAAGGTCGTGTCGGAGCGACCGGGGCAGGGGGGGCCGGGAGTTCGGCGCCCTGACGGGAGGAAGTGCCCCGCACGGGCCCTCCCGGTCGGAGGCTGGGAGGGCGCGCTCGTCGGAGCCGATGTCATGGGGGCGCAGTGCGATTGAGAGTGGAGTTCACGACCGAGCCCTTCGACCTGGACGAGGCGCCCGCGCACGCGGTGGCGGCCCGGGAGGTCGTGGAGGCGGCCGAGCTGGACTCGGTGGACGTCGGGCCGTTCGGGAACACCGCGGAGGGCGGCGCGGAAACGGTGCTCACCACCGTCGACGTCCTGCTGCGCCGGTCCCTGGAAGCGGGCGCCACCCGGATCTCGCTCCAGGTCAACGTGATCGCGGAGGGCGAGGGATGAGCGGCGCGGCGGACGAGCCGTTCATCGCGGCCGTCACACCACTCGTCGACGCCATGGGCGGGCAGCTGCTCCCGCCCGACGAGGCCGGTCCCGACGACGTCGTACTCGTCTGGGAAGGGGTCGACGCCGTCGCCGTGCGCCTGCCCCAGCTCGCCGACTCCCTCGATCACATGCTCGCCGCCCTCGAGCGCCGGCAGGGCGGACCCCTCGCCGACCTGGACCGCAGGGCCAAGCAGGAGATCGTACGGAGCCTGGAGGCGCGCGGCGCCTTCGCCGTACGGCACGGGGTGGAGACCGTGGCGAGCGCGCTCGGCGTCAGCCGGTTCACCGTCTACAACTACCTCAACCGCGAGAAGGGCTCCTGAGCCCTGACCAGGGCGTACGAACCGCTTCCGGTGCTGCGTGGCGTGGTGGCCGCCCGCCAGTTCTCAACAAACTGTTGACGTGACGGTCCGTGGCGGCGTTAGCTGTCGGCACGCCCGTTCAGCACCGAGGTCGCTCGCGGCCGGGGAGGCCACCGTGACGTCCACTGCCACGCCGCCGGGCCTGGCCCGCTTCAACGCGCTGGAGGAGCCGGCGGCCCTCGCCGCCCTCCACGAGGCGTGTGCCTCCACGGCGTGGGCCCGCCGGCTGCTCGCCGACCGGCCCTACGCCACCGCCGACGACCTGTACGCCGCCTCCGACGCCGCGGTGAGCGGGCTGAGCGCGGCGGACCTCCAGGAGGCGATGGCCGGGCACCCGCCGATCGGCAGGCCCCGGCCCGGCGACCCGGCCTCGCAGCGGGAGCAGAGCGGCATGACCGCCGCGACGGACCGGCTCAAGGCGGAGATGCTCGAACTGAACCTCGCCTACCAGGAGAGGTTCGGTCAGGTGTTCCTCATCTGCGCCACCGGCCGGACCGGCGAGCAGCTGCGCGACGCGCTGACCGAGCGCATGGGCAACACGCCGGAGCGGGAGCGCGAGATCGTCCGCACCGAACTGGGGAAGATCAACCGCATCCGTCTGGCCCGACTCGTCGACGAGGACTGACGCAGGGATGAGCACCGACACCACCGCCTCCGTGCCCGCCGCCTCCGTGTCCACGCACATCCTGGACACCAGCGCCGGCCGCCCCGCTCGGGGTGTCGCCGTCCACCTCTCCGCCCGCTCCGGCCGTCAGGCGCCCTGGCAGGCACTCGGCGGCTCCGCGACCGACGCGGACGGGCGGTGCAAGGACCTCCCGGCGCCGCCGGAGGGAACCACCCACGTACGGCTCGACTTCGCCGTGGAGCCGTACTTCACCGACCGGCGGGCCGAGGAGCGGCAGGAAGCCCCCGCGAACCGGGACGGCGGCGCCGGAGTGTTCTTCCCGGAGGTGGCGATCACGTTCGCCGTCGTACCGGGCGAGCACTACCACGTACCGCTGCTGCTCAACCCGTTCGGCTACTCCGTCTACCGAGGGAGCTAGCGAGTTGACCGACACCTCCCGCCCTGCGGTCCTGGGCCAGAACCAGTACGGCAAGGCCGAGAACCGGGTCGTCAGGATCACGCGGAACGGCGCCACCCACCACATCAAGGACCTGAACGTCTCCGTCGCCCTGTCCGGCGACATGGAGGAGGTCCACTACTCCGGCTCCAACGCCAACGTCCTGCCGACCGACACCACCAAGAACACCGTGTTCGCGTTCGCCAAGGAGCACGGCATCGAGTCCGCCGAGCAGTTCGGCATCCGTCTCGCCCGGCACTTCGTCACCTCTCAGGAGCCCATCCACCGGGCCCGCATCCGCGTCGAGGAGTACGCCTGGGAACGGATCGCCACCTCCGACGCCCACGAGGGCGAGCACTCCTTCGTCCGCAAGGGCCAGGAGACCCGGCTGACGCAGGTCACCTACGACGGCGAGCGGTGGGAGGTCGTCTCGGGTCTGAAGGACCTGACGGTGCTGAACTCCACCGACTCCGAGTTCTGGGGCTACGTCAAGGACGAGTACACGACGCTGAAGGAGACCCACGACCGTGTCCTCGCCACCTCGGTCGCCGCCCGCTGGCGGTTCAACTGGACCGACGACGAGCAGCCGATGCCCGACTGGGAGACGTCCTACGAGCGGACGAAGCAGCACATGCTCCAGGCCTTCGCCGAGACCTACTCCCTGTCCCTGCAGCAGACGATGTACCAGATGGGCGCGCGGATCATCGACCACCGCGACGAGATAGACGAGGTCCGCTTCTCCCTCCCCAACAGCCACCACTTCCAGGTGGACCTGGAGCCCTTCGGCCTCGAGAACGACAGTGAGGACGGCGCCGTCTACCTCGCCGCCGACCGCCCCTACGGTCTGATAGAGGCCACGATCCTGCGGAACGGCTGTGAGGCGCTGATCCCGGCGGACCTCACCAACCTCTGAGGGCAGAAGGGACGAACGGACGCATCATGACACCGGACCAGCACACCGTCACCGAACGCGCCGTCACCGAACGCGTCGTCATCGAGAACTGCGCGATCGCGACCGTCGACGCGCAGGACACCGAGTACGCCTCCGGGCACCTCGTCCTCGCCGGCCACCGCATCGAGTCCCTCGGCGCGGGCAGGGCGCCCGAGGGCCTGGAGAACGTCGTACGCCGTATCGACGCCACCGGGCACCTGGCGACCCCCGGCCTGGTCAACACCCACCACCACTTCTACCAGTGGCTCACCCGGGGCCTGGCCACCGACCACAACCTGTTCGACTGGCTCGTCGCCCTCTACCCGACCTGGGCGCGCATCGACGAGCCGATGGTGGACGCGGCGGCCCGGGGGTCCCTCGCGATGATGGTCCGCGGCGGCGTCACCACCGCCATGGACCACCACTACGTCTTCCCGCGGGGCACCGGGGACCTGTCCGGCACCGTCATCCGCGCCGCCCGTGACATGGGGGTGCGCTTCACCCTCGCCCGCGGCTCCATGGACCTCGGCGAGAAGGACGGCGGACTGCCCCCGGACTTCGCCGTGGAGACCCTGGAGGACGCCCTCGCCGCGACCGAGGACACCGTCCGCCGGCACCACGACACCTCCTTCGGCGCCATGACCCAGGTCGCCGTCGCGCCCTGCTCACCGTTCTCCGTCTCCACCGAACTGATGCGGCGGTCAGCGGAGTCGGCCCGCGAGCTCGGCGTACGTCTGCACACCCACGGCTCGGAGACCGTGGAGGAGGAGAAGTTCTGCCACGAACGGTTCGGCATGGGCCCGACCGACTACTTCGAGTCCACCGGCTGGCTCGGCGAGGACGTGTGGATGGCTCACTGCGTCCACATGAACGACTCCGACATCGCCGCCTTCGCCCGTACGGGCACGGGCGTCGCCCACTGCCCCTCCTCCAACGCCCGCCTCGCCGCGGGCATCGCTCGCGTCCCCGACCTGCTGGCGGCCGGTGTCCCGGTCGGCCTCGGTGTGGACGGCACGGCGTCCAACGAGTCCGGCGAACTGCACACCGAACTGCGCAACGCCCTGCTCGTGGGCCGCCTGGGCCCGCACCGCGAAGCGGCCCTGACGGCTCGTCAGGCACTGCGTCTGGGCACCCACGGAGGCGCCCGGGTGCTGGGCCGTGCCGCCGAGATCGGCTCGCTGGAGCCGGGCAAGCTCGCCGACCTGGTGCTGTGGCGGATGGACACCCTCGCCCACTCCTCCATCGCCGACCCGGTGGCCGCGCTGGTCCTCGGCGCGGCGGCCCCGGTCACCGCGTCGTTCGTCAACGGCCGTCAGATCGTGGAGGACGACCGGCTCCGCACGGCCGACGAGGACGAGATCGCCCGCTCCACTCGAGCGCAGGCCCGGCGACTGGCCCGGATCGCCGCTCAAGCCTGAGCACGGGCCGGGCGGCTACGCCAGAGCCGCCCCGACCTCGTCGCGCAGCCGGGGCAGCATGTCGTGGAACACCCCGGGGCAGAGGGTGTCGCCGTAGTCCTTGTGACCGTAGAGCCGTGTGGCGGGGATGCCGTACCGGTCGCACACGTAGGCGCAGAGGGTTACCAGGACCTCCCACTGGGCCCGGGGCGGAACCGCGCCGTCGTGGTACGCGCCCTCGTTGGCGATGCCGACGGCGTAGTCGTTCTGCCCGGCGGTGTGGGTGCCGAGGGGGAAGGTGGTCTTGCCGGTGAGGCCCTTCAGACTGCCGTGCCGGCCCTCGGTGATCCAGCCGCCCCGGCTGACCAGGAAGTGGTAGCCGGTGTCGGCCCATCCGTTCTTGTCCATGTGCAGGTTCTGGACCCAGTGGGCGTGGGCGTGCGCCTGGGCACGGGAGAAGTCGGAGGTGTTGGCGCTCACCGTGTGATGGACGATGATCCTGCTCGGCCGGTACTGCAGGACGCGGATGTTCCCCTGGGGGGAACGGGCGCCCCAGGCTCCGGTGGAGTCGATGTCCGGCTCGACGGCTTCGGCGCTCTGCGCGTCGGCGGTGCCGGGCAGGGCGGTGGCGGCGACCAGGCCGGCGGCTCCGGCGAGCAGCAGGCGGCGCCGGAGGGCGTTCTCGGGGTTCACGATCACTCCTCGAAGGAGGGAGAGGGTGGGGGGAGCGGTGGAGCCGACGGCCGGAGGGCCGCCGGCTCCACCGCGTGATCGCGTGCCGGGGAAGTCCCGGGAGGCGCTCGCGCCTACACCGTCACGTGTTGTTGGCGAGGGCCAGGAGCCGGTCGCGCGAACCGTTGAACTGGTTGCGGTCCACGTTTCCGGCGACGCCGCTGACCGAGCCGGTGCTGGTGTACTGCCACACCGTCCAGGTCGGGAAACCGATCGGGATGGTCGGGGACGACGCCGAGGTCCAGTGCGCCACCCACAGCGGGCTCTTGCCGGACATGCCGGTCCAGTTGCCGGTGCAGGTGTTCCACCAGCCGGACGTCGTGTAGATCACCGCGTCACGGCCGGTGCGGGACTTGTAGGTGTTGTAGAAGTCGTTGATCCAGGTGCGCATCTGCGTGGTGGACAGGCCGTAGCACATGGCCCCGTAGGGGTTGTGCTCGATGTCCAGGACACCCGGCAGGGTCAGGTTGTCCCGCGACCAGCCGCCGCCGTTGGAGGCGAAGTAGTTCGCCTGGATCGCGCCGCTGGAGATGTCGGGGCGCGCGAAGTGGTACGCGCCGCGGATCACGCCGGCGCCGTGGGCGGCCGGGTAGTTGGTGTTGAACCGCGCGTCCTTGTAGCTGGTGCCCTCGGTCGCCTTGATCCAGGCGAACTGGATGCCGGAGTTGCGCACCGAGGTCCAGTTGATGGCGCCCTGCCAGTGCGAGACGTCGATGCCCTGGACGCCGTCGGTCGGGGCCATGATGCCCATCGACGGCGGTTCCGCCGGGGCGTCGCCGTGGACCTGGGCACCCACGCCCATGTACGCCTGGCCCGGCTTGACCTTGACGCGGTCCTTGTCGGGCTGGGGCGCGGCGGCGGCCGCGGTGGTCGCGGTGGTCGCCGTCAGCGCGAGAGCCGCGACGAGGACGCCGAGCGCCGTGGCCGCCCGTCTGCGGGTGCCGGTCGAACGGCTGGGGAACGAGAACATGACTGCCTCCGGTACGCATGTGGGGATGAGAGGAGGAGGTGACGTCGGCCGGTGCCACCTGGGCAGAGCCGTGCTGTTCCGTACTTTGACGTGCGCGCGTCATTAATTAGGCACGGGGGTTCTACGCGTGTAAAGCCCTCACGGCCGCCTCTGGAGGTCTGGTCCTCTGGAGGCTCGGGCGGCCTGGGGAATCGCCGTTCGACGGCGGAAACTTTCACGCCGTGAAAAACGCGGTGAGGGCGGAAGCGGCCCCGACGTGGCGGCCGGACGCACGGGGCGAGCGGGATGCCGCCCCGTGCGCCGACGCCGTCCTACAGCCCGAACAGGCCCGGATCCTCGGCCAGTTTCCGGAAGACGTCCTGCGGGCTCGGCACCAGCTTGCGTTCCTTGAGGTCCAGGACGCCGCCGACCGCCGTGATCTCGGCCGCGACCGTGCCGTCCGCCTTGGTGATGGTCTGCTCGATGCGGAACGTCTTGCCGGTGCCCCAGGTGAAGGCGCAGCTCACGTCGACCTCGTCACCGGCGAGCAGCTCCCGCTTGTAGCGGATGGTGGTCTCCAGGGCGACCGGTCCCACGCCCTGCCCGATGAGACCGGACTGCGTGATCCCGGCCTCCTGGAGCAGCGACCAGCGCGCGTGCTCCGCGTAGTTGAGGTACACGGCCTGGTTGAGGTGGCCCTGTACGTCGGTCTCGTACCCGCGCACGGTCACCCGGACGGAAAACGGCTCGCTCACTGAGTCCCCTTCAGGCCTGCTCGATTCGTGCCCTGACCACCGATCCTGGCACGCCCCTCACACCCGGCGCGGGGAGGCCAGCAGATACCGTGCCCGCGTCCTCGGCTCCGTGTACTCCCCGACCTGCCAGCCGGCCCGCTCGAGCGTTCTGGCGCAGGCCCGCAGCGCCGTGCCGTCCGGCTCGTACACGGCGACCGCCTCCGGCTGCGGGGTCTCCCGCACCCGGTAGCCGCCCTCGGTGTCCCCGACGGCCGGACCGTGTCCGGCGGCCTCCAGGGCGAGCGCGGCGGCCCGCACCAGATGTGTGCGCTCCCATCCGCACGGCCGGTCGGTGGCACCGTCGGGGTTGGTCATCCTGCGCAGCTCCAGCAGGCCCTGCCAGGCGCCGCGCACCTCCCGGAGCCGGGCCGGCCCGGTCCCGGAAGCCGTGTCCTCACCGCCGACCCGCGCCGCGAACACCCCGGTGGCGGCGGGCTCGGGTGCGGGCTCGGTCTCCGCCTCCGCCTCCACGTCCCGTGCCCGGTGCCCCGCGGGCGTCAGGAAGTGGTGGTGCGGCGCCCGCGGGTGCCGGAAGGCAAGCCCACGCCTCACCAGCGCGGCAAGCTGCGCCTCCGTCCCCTTCAGGCGCCCGGTCACGGGATCGGCACCCTCGACGACCCGCCGCAGCCCCGCACTCAACGCTCTCGTCACCACAGCCCCCCGACCCCCGACCGGCCGCCCATCTCTTTTCGATCCCTCGAAGACTACGACCGGGCACTGACACTCCCGGCGTCCGGAGCTTCGGCGCGATGCGTGCCGTTCCATGAGTCGGTCGTAGAATTCCGCTGTGAAGAACTCAGATCGTACGTCGCAGCCCGGAGCGGAACCGCGGAGCGCGGGCGGCAAGCCCGCGCAGGGCCTGGAATCCGTGGAGAACGCCCTCTCCCTGCTGCTCCTGCTCCGCAAGCAAGGGCGTGTGCGGCTGAGCGAGGCCGCCGACGAGCTGGGTGTGGCCCGGTCCACGGCCCATCGTCTGCTCTCCACCCTGCGCGGGCGCGGCTTCGCGGTGCAGGGCGCCGACAAGGTGTACCGGCCCGGCCCCACGCTCTACCGCCTGGGGGTGTCCCAGCGCTCCGAGTACGACCTCGTGGAAACCGCCCGGCCGCACATGCTGTGGCTCAACGGACAGCTCGGCGAGACGGTGCACCTGTCGGTCCGGGCCGGGGCCGAGGCGCGCATCCTGCACAGCATCGAGGGAACGCACGCACTGCGTGTCGGCAGCCGCGTCGGTGTGAATCTGCCCGCGCACCTCTCCGCCGGCGGCAAGGCGCTCCTCGCCGACCTGGGCGTCTCCGAGCTCGCCGACATCTACGGCACCCGGCGCACGGCGCAGGCGGACACCGACCCCGAGACACTGCACCACGCGCTCGCGACCGTCCGCAGGCGGGGCTACGCCGTCAACATCGGGGGAACCGAGCGCGGCATCTCCGCGGTGGGCGCCGCCGTGCGGGAGCCGGGCGGCCGCGCCGTGGCGGCGATGATCGTCTCGGCCCCTTCGCTGCGCTTCACCCGCGCCCGCCTCGGTGATGCGGCCGCTGTGCTCGGGGAGGCGGTGCGCCGCATGGAGGCGGCGCTCTGAGCCGGCGGCCGGTGTCCGGTGGCCGCACACGGCCGAAGCGGGGGCATGGTACGGCGGCAGGTCCGTGGTGCAAAGAAATGCTCCCCCTTGTACCGCAGAGCGGAACTGCTGGACATTTTTATTGCTCTCTGCGCAACAGAGCTGCTTCCATGCTGGTCACCGATGGGTCATTCGCTTGTCGCCGGAAGGACACCGGGGTCTGCGGAGCCGCCCACCGTGTCGGTGCTCCGCCTCGCGGTCCGCCCGGCTCCCTTTCCCCACCTCCCCGCGACAGGACGTGGCCGCATGACCACTGATGTTCAAGCCCCCGTTCCCGCCCGCGCTTCCGCTCGGCCCCCCGCTCCGGACCCGACGGACCGGCGCACCCGCGCCCTGACCCTTGCGGTCGTCGCCCTGTGTACGGCGGCGATCACGGTCGAGGGGTTCGACCTCATCGTCTACGGCGTGGCGATGCCCTCGATGCTCGCCGACTCGAATCTGGGCCTCGACAAGGCCCTCGCCGGAACTCTCGGCAGCCTCGTCTATCTGGGCATGCTCATCGGCGCCGTCGTCTGCGGGCCCCTCGCCGACCGTTTCGGCAGGCGTCGGCTCGTGCTGGTGTCGGGAGTGATCTTCACCCTGTTCACCGTCGGCTGTGCCGTCGCCGCCGCGCCCTGGCAGTTCGGTCTCTTCCGGCTGCTCGCCGGCATCGGCATGGGCGGTGTGATGCCGTCCTGTGTGGCCCTCGCGAAGGAGTACGCGCCGCGCGGCCGCTCCGCGCTGGTGGCGACCATCGTCCTCGCGGGCGTTCCGGTCGGCGGCGTGCTCGCCGCGCTCACCGCCGCCGCCTGGGGCGAGACCCTCGGCTGGCGCGGCCTGTTCGGTGTCGGCGCGGCGCTGTCGACGCTGGTGTTCGCCGGCGTGTACGCCCTGCTGCCGGACTCGCGGCCCGGAGCGGCCGACGCCCCCGGCCCCGGAGCCACCCCTTCGACGGCGTCCGTCGGCGGCCTCGAGTCCGGCGCTCCGACGGCCGAGGCGAAGACCCTCTCGCCGGCCCGCTCCGTGCTCTCGGACGGCCGCGCACGCACCACCGTGCTGTTCGTCGTCGCCAACTTCGCGGTGCTCCTGTCCTGGTACGGCCTGAACACCTGGCTGACCCAGCTGATGCGCGAGATGGACTACCCGCTCGGCTCGGCGCTGCAGTTCACGCTCGTGCTCAATCTGGGTGCCGTGATCGGTTCGTTCGGCATCGCCGCCGTCGCCGACCGGGTCGGCCCGCGCTTCGTCACCATCGGCAGTGCGGTGCTCTCCGCGGTCGCCGTCGTCGGCCTGACGTGGGGCGGCAACACCGTCGTCGTCCTCTGCCTGACCGCGCTCGCCGGTGTCGGCGCCCATTCGGCCCTGACCGTGCTCAACGACTGGGTCGCGTCCAGCTACCCGGCCTCGATCCGGGCCACGGCACTCGGCTACGTCTCGGGCTTCGGGCGCGGCGGCGCGATCGTGGCGCCGCTGCTCGGCGGCTGGATCCTGACGGCCTCTCTCGGCCCGACCACGGTCTTCTACGTCTTCGCCGCAGCCGCCGCCCTGAGCGCCGCGGCCCTCCTCGCCATCCCGAACCGCCGGGCCTGACGCCCCCGCCGCGAAGCGCGACGCCCCGTCTCCAGCAGGAGGCGGGGCGTTCTCGTCAGGCGGGAGGATCCTCACCGCCGGCAACCCGGCCGGACCGTACGGGGAGCCGCGCACGGCCTGAGCACGGCCGACCGTCGCGCTACTGCCGGTAGCCGCTCAGGAACCGGCCGATGCGGCCGATCGCCGCCTCCAGGTCCTCCGCGTGGGGGAGGGTGAGGATGCGGAAGTGGTCGGGGGAGGGCCAGCTGAAGCCCGTGCCCTGGACGACCTGGATCTTCTCCCGGAGCAGCAGGTCGAGGACGAACTTCTCGTCGTCGTGGATCTTGTGGATCTTGGGGTCCAGGCGGGGGAACGCGTACAGCGCGCCCTTCGGCTTCACGCAGCTCACGCCGGGGATCTCGTTCAGCTTCTCCCAGGCCACGTTCCGCTGTTCGTGCAGCCGCCCGCCGGGCGCGGTGAGCTCACGGATGGACTGCCGGCCGCCGAGCGCGGCCTGGATGGCGTACTGGGCGGGCGCGTTGGCGCACAGGCGCATGGAGGCCAGCATGGTCAGGCCCTCCAGGTAGTCCTTCGCGTGCTGCCTGGGTCCGGTGACCACCAGCCAGCCGGAGCGGAAGCCCGCCACGCGGTAGGTCTTCGACAGCCCGCAGAAGGTGAGGACCACCAGGTCGGGGGCGAGCGCGGCGGCCGAGTGGTGCACGGCGTCGTCGTAGAGGATCTGGTCGTAGATCTCGTCGGCGAGGACCATCAGACCGTGCCGGCGGGCCAGGTCGAGGATGCCCTCGACGACCTCCTTCGGATAGACCGCGCCGGTGGGGTTGTTGGGGTTGATGATGACCACGGCCTTCGTACGGTCCGTGATCTTCGACGCCATGTCGTCCAGGTCCGGGTACCAGTCGGCCCGCTCGTCGCACAGGTAGTGCACCGCCTTGCCGCCCGCGAGGGTGGTCACCGCCGTCCAGAGGGGGAAGTCCGGGGCGGGGACGAGGACCTCGTCGCCGTCCTCCAGGAGTGCCTGGACGGCCATCGAGATCAGCTCGGAGACGCCGTTGCCGAGGAAGACGTCGTCGACGTCGACCTCCAGGCCCAGGGTCTGGTAGCGCTGGGCCACCGCGCGGCGGGCGGAGAGGACGCCCCGCGAGTCGGTGTAGCCGTGCGCCTGCGGCAGCATCCTGATCATGTCCTGGACGATCTCCTCCGGCGCCTCGAAACCGAACAGGGCCGGGTTGCCGGTGTTCAGACGCAGCACACTGTGCCCCGCCTCCTCCAGCGCGTTCGCGTGCTCGATGACCGGGCCGCGGATCTCGTAACAGACCTCGCTGAGCTTGCTCGACTGCCGGAACTCCATGCGCCGCTTCCCCTCAAGTCTCCGGTGTTGATTGCTTGGTTTTACCAAGTGAGAGCTTGGAAAGTCCAACAACGTGTCTACACTGCGTCGCATGTCACCTCGCCGAAGCTACGACCAGTACTGTTCCGCCGCCCGGGCGCTCGACGCCGTCGGTGACCGCTGGACCCTGCTGATCGTCCGGGAACTGCTCGCCGGCCCGAGGCGCTACACCGACCTGCACGCGGACCTCCCCGGCGTCAGCACGGACGTACTGGCCTCGCGGTTGAAGGACATGGAGCGCGACGGGCTGACCAACCGCCGGCGGCTGCCTCCGCCCGGCGCGGCCTTCGTGTACGAACTCACCTCCCGGGGGCGTGAGTTGCTGCCGGTGCTCCAGGCTCTCGGCGCATGGGGGCAGGGCGCGCTGGGGGAGCGGCGGCCCACCGACGCGGTACGGGCGCACTGGTTCGCGCTGCCGCTGCTGCGGGTCCTGGAGGGCGGGGGGCCGGGCGGGGGAGTGGGCGAGGGGCTGGTCGAAGTCCGGCTGGAGGAGGGGCGGTTCCACCTGCACGTCGGAGCCGGGGGTGGGGCCGTCTACGGTGACGGGCCCGCTCCCGGTGAGCCCGACGCCACACTGGCTCTCGACGCCGACACCTGTACGGCGATCAGCCGCGGCGAGTCGGCCGTGGCCGACGCGGTGCGGGACGGGCGGATCGAGGTGGGCGGCGACGGCCCGCTCGCCAAGGCACTCCGCGAGGCGTGACGGAAAGGCGACGGCACCGGCAACGCCAGGAGGCCCGCACAAGGCGGGCCTCCTGGGCAGGCGTCACGCGCTGCCGATGGTCACCTGTCGACCGTCACGCACCCGGCGGCACCCGGGACGGCAGTCCCGACCCACGGGTCAACCGGTAGCCGGCGACACCCGCCAGCGAGGCCAGCGCACCGCCCACCGCGGTCCAGACCCAGCGGTCGGACCACCAGCCGGAGGTCCAGCCGTCCTCGGGCTCGAGAGCGGCGAGTACGGCCGTGGGTGACTTCTCCCCGCCGTCCTCGCCGTCCTCGTCGGCTTTCCCGTCCGCCTCCGTCCGCAGCGCGATGCCCGGCACCAGCGGCTCGGCGAGTGAGCCGTCCACCGCGGCGGCGCCGCCCATGTCCTTGGAGTCGGCCCGGACCTCGACGTCCACCGACTGGCCGAGGTCGGACGCCGAGAGGCTCACCGCGGTGAGCCGGACGTAATACGTGCCCGGCAGCGGGTCGTCGGCCCACGGCTCCGACCAGGCGCGGACCGTGCGCAGCACGCAGGCGAGCTCCACGGAGGCCGCGTCCGCCGGTGCCGTGCGGGTCTGGGCGCCGTACTGGCAGGCCTGGCGGCGGCGCAGACCGTCGTACACGTCGACCCGCCAGGTCTCGGCGGCGTGCTTCTCGGGCAGCTTCACCGTCGCCCGCACGGTGGGGCGTTGCCCCGCGTCCGCCGGGAACGACCAGTACAGGTAGTCGCCGACGGAGGCACGTGCCGTGGCGGTCTGCCCCTGCTCGAACTCCGTCGCGGTACGGAACGAGGTGCCCGCGCGGGTCGGCCCGGCGGCGTCCTCGGACGCGCCGGGGGAAGGGCTGGAGTCGGCCGCCGCGGGGGCCACCGCGGCCGCGGCCAGCCCGAGCGTGAGCAGGGCGGCGGCCGACAAGCGGGTGATACGCATCAGTGGGTCCTCCAGACCGCGAGCCGCCAGCGGGACAGCCAGCCCCAGACGAGACCGGCGAGGAAACCGGTGAGGACCAGCGCGCCGAGCAGCCACCAGCCCCGGCCCAGGCCGAAGGAGGCCACGTCACTCGACTCGCCCGGACCCTCGACGACGTCGATGGTCAGTTCCAGCGGCAGACCGGGCGTGGTCTTCACACCGGAGCCCGGCGAGAAGGAGTTGGTCACCGCCAGGCACACCGTCTCGACGGCCGGCTTGTCGCCGTCGTCGTTGTCGTCGTCGGCGTCCGATTCGGGCTTCGGGTAGCGCAGGCCGGTGGACAGGACGTCCGTACGGCCGTTGCCCGTGGCCTCGCCGCGGACGATCTCCCGGTCGTGCACCGTGACGGCCCGCAGCAGCACGCCGTAGTCCGGGTTCACCGCACGGTCGGCCGCCACGCTCACCGACGCGCGCAGTTCCTGACCGGCCTGCACGTCCACGCGGTACCAGCGCTGCTGCCCGAACTCCTCGCGGTCCGTGTAGAGACCGGACTTCAGCGTCGGCGCCTTGGCACAGGACGCGGCACCCTCGGTCGCGACCGGCGTCACCACCGGTTCGGCCGCGCGGTCCACCAGCTCGTTCACCCGGTCGGTGAGTTCGTCCTGGTGCTGGACCGAGGTGTAGGTGCCGCCGGTCGCCTCGGCGATGCAGCTGAGCTGCCGGCTCAGCTTGGCGTTCGGCACCAGGCCCAGGGTGTCGATGGTCAGGCCGATGCCCTTGGCCGCGATCTCCCGGGCCACCTCGCACGGGTCGAGCGGGGCACAGGTGTCCTCACCGTCGCTGATCAGCACGATGCGCTTGGAGCCGTTGCCGTCCTTGAAGTCGTCGGCCGCCTGCAACAGGGCGGGGCCGATGGGGGTCCAGCCGGTCGGGGTGAGCGTGGCCACCGCCGTCTTGGCCTCCGTGCGGTCCAGCGGGCCGACCGGGTAGAGCTGCGCGGTGTCCTTGCAGCCCGCCTTGCGGTCGTCGCCGGGGTAGTCGGCGCCGAGGGTCCGGATCCCCAGCTCGACCTCCTCCGGCGTCGCGTCCAGCACCTCGTTGAACGCCTGCTTCGCCGCCGCCATCCGGGACTGTCCGTCGATGTCCTTGGTCCGCATCGAGCCGCTGACATCGAGGACGAGATCGACCTGGGGCGCGTCCTGGCCCGTGGGTTCGCCGGCGACCGCCGCGGTCGGGAAGGTGAGCCCGGCCGTCAGGGCGGCGAGCAGGACACCGACGCCCGCTGCCGGCCATTTTCTTCTGATCATCGAGGGATCCTATTGATCGGGGACGGCCCGCTCCGAAGTGGGGCCCTCAAGGCTCCTGGACCCGCAGGGGATTGGGCAGTTCCGCCCATTCGTCCCCGGTCGCGCGGGGGGACAGCCGCATCAGCGTCAGGGCCTTCGCGGGCAGTGGTCCGTCGAGCAGGGCGGCAAGGTCCGGGGTGCGCGGCAGATCCCGTACGGCCGCCTCCAGCGCGGCCCGGAGCGCCGGGCCCGAACCCGTCGTACCGGCCAGCGCACCCGCGACCAGCGACCCGAACAGCTTGCGCCGCAGGGCGCGTTCGTCGTCCGTGACCATACGGGCGGGCAGCTCGGGCACCGGGACGCCGTGTCGCGCCAGCCGCTCGGGGCTGACCCGCAGATCGGCCAGATCGCGGTAGACCAGCCGCACCGGCTCCCCGTCCGGCGACAGCACCACCAGGAGGTTCTGACCGTGCGCCTCCAGAGCCACGCCCAGATCGAGCAGTCGCAGCCCGACCGTGAGGGCGAGCCGCGCGAACCGGGCCGCCCGGGCGGGGGAGCGGGACACCTCGGTGGTCGCCAACGCCGCCACCGGGACCACCCGTTCCCCGGCCGACACGTACTCCTGCGGCGACTCGCGCACCACGGCCGCCAGATCGGGGGAGCCGGCCGCCGCGGCACCCAGGGTGCGGGTGATGTGCAGCAGCCCGCCGGTCCGCGCGGCCACCGACTCACCGAAGTCGGACAGCACCGCGGACGCGGCGACCGAACCGAGCGAGATGTCCCGCACCGAGGACGTCAGCCGCGCACTCAACGCCGTTTTGACATGCGCCCCTTCGAGCAGGGCGAGGGTGCGCAGCGCCATCAGCGGATGCGCGGCGATCCGCCGGGCGGGGTCTCCCCACCCCCCTTTCCCAGGTTCTCCCCGCTTGAGTACGTGCGCCGCCTGCCACGGGTGCACGGGGATCACCGTCCGCCCCCCGTCCCGCAGCCACTTCGGCCAGACCCCCGTCACCAGACAGTCGTCGGCCGGTACCGGCACCAGCCCCAACTCCACGACCGGCCGGTGCTCGGGCCCGTACGCCAACTGCTCGGCGACCGAGAAACCGGGCCGGGAACGGCAGTTGGGATGGAACGGATGCCCGTCGACCACCCGCTGCTCCCACTCCCAGTCCCACCGGGGCCACTCGCCCGGGCCACCCTCCGGCTGGTCCGCCCGGGACAGCGCCAACGAGGCCACACTGTGAGCGAGTTCGACGGCGAAGGCCGCCGAGCGCGGCACGGCGAGCCGCGTCATCAACCGTGCCGGGTCGTCGTACGCCACCTCGTCCAGGTGGACGACGGTGACGTACGCGGCAATCGCATACGGGTCCGGTCGCGGACCGTGCAGCCGCCGCCCGTCCGCCAGCCGCAGGGTGAGCCCGTCCCGGTGCGGCTCCCGGCCGGTGATCCACGGCAGCGGATCGTGCGCGAGGCCGCGCCACAGCCGGGTCAGCACGGCCGCGCGGGCCTCTGGCAGCGCTGTCGCGTACCGGGGCGCCAGAGCCGGCCGTACGACGGCCAGCTCGTCGGCGATCTCGGCCTCGGCGGTGGGGGGAGGGTGCACGGTCGGGCTCCTCGGGTACGACGCACAGCGTTGCGGGACGAACAGGCGGTCCGCGACGGACATACTGATCGTCCCCGTCCGGACAGACCGTTGGGAAACAGTGGAACGCGTGGACCTCATGCCCCCGCCCGCAGACGACGACGCGGCGACCCGCGCCCACCACGCCGCCGGGCTCGCCGCCCGCGCCGACGCGTACGCGGCCGCACCACTGCTGAACTGCCTGCTGCGCGAGGTGGCACAACCCGTGCCGGCCACGGACGTGAACGTCGACGGGGAGGAGGACGTCCGGACATACCGCCTGCCCGGCGTCGACCGCCTGCTGCGGGTCCGCGGCACCCGGCGCCCCGCCGCACCCGAGGTGCGCGTGGGCGGCGCCTGGCACCGCGTGGGCCACGCAGGACTGGTGAAACTCGTCGCGGAGGAGCTGCGCCGGCACACCGGTCTGCCGAACCACGAGCTGCCCGCCGAGATGATCGACAGCAGGGACGCGGTGGCCGCGCTGCTCGCGGCACGGGCCCGGACGGCCCCGCCCGTCGACCCCTACCTCCGCTCCGAACAGTCCCTGCTCACCGGCCACACCCACCACCCCGCCCCCAAGGCGCGCGGCGGCGGCCCCGTGACGAACTGGCTGCCGTACGCGCCGGAGGCGTACGCCCGCTTCCCGCTGACGCTGCTCGGACTGCGCGCGGACACGGTCGTCGAGGAGGGCGACACCTCGGCCCTCGACCGGCTCGGCACCGCCCCGCCCGGTTACCGCTTACTGCCCGCCCACCCCTGGCAGTTGGAGCTGACGGCCCGAGACCTCGCCCCCGCGTTCGCCGACGGCCGCCTGATCAGGCTGGGCGCGACCCCGTTCCCGGCCTGGCCCACGGCCGCGATCCGCACCGTGTACGCGCCCGCACGCGACCTGTTCCTGAAGTTCAGCCTCGACGTCCGCATCACCAACGACATCCGCCGCCTGTGGCGCCACGACCTGCTGAAGCTCCGCAGGACGGACACGGCGGTACGCGAGGCGTTCGCCGCCTTCGACGGCCCGGCGGCCTGGCTCGGCGACCGCGGACACCGCGCCGCGGACTTCGCCTTCGAGGAACTGGCCGTGGTCGTCCGCGACGGCCTGCGCGACCACCTCCTCCCCGGCGCGACCCCCCACCTCGCCGCCGCCCTGGTCGAGGAGTACGACGGCAACCCGCTCGCCGCCACCACGGCCCCCGCCGCCTGGTGGGAGGCCTACCTGGCCCAGGTCGTCCCCCCGGCCCTGACCGCCTTCGCCCGGCACGGAGTCGTCCTGGAGGCACACCTGCAGAACACCCTGGTCGCGGTCGGTCCCGACGGCATCCCCGTACAGGCGCTGTTCCGGGACGCCGAGGGCGTGAAACTCCTGCCGGAAGTGTCCAGGGAGGCGGGCTGGGAACGCCTGGTGTACTGCCTGATCGTCAACCACCTGACCGAGATCGCCGCCGCCCTCGCCGAACACCACCCCGGCCTCGACCCCTGGCCCGCCGTACGCCAAGAACTGGCCCGCCACCCCCTCCCCGAGACGCCCGCCCTCCTCACCGGCCCCAGCCTCCCCGCCAAAACCAACCTCCTCCTCCGCTGGACCAACGCCGACGGAGCCGCCGCCCGCTACCGCCCGGTCCCCAACCCGTTGGCGGACACGCGACCATGACCGCCCCAGCCGATGGTGTCCCCGCGGGTGGGGTGAGGGGTCCGAAGGCGGCGTCGCGGGTCGGGGACGGTGGTGCCGCCCGGCGGGCGTGAGATCGGATGACGGCGCATCGAGCCTTGTCGGGGGCGGCCGGCTGCTCGTGCGGGCGGTGTTCCGCGACCGCCCGGTGGGACGGCGGCCTCGACGTGGGCGACGCCGGGACACGCGCCCGTGCCCCGGGAGGACACACCGGCCCGAGGTCGTGAGCACTTCGGCCACCGCTGTCCTGACGCCGCTCGTTTGAGCGCTCACGTGACACATGCCCGCCGACTGCTCACGGTTTTCGGCACGGCATCCGTCTCCGGCCCCGCAGCGCCGGGACCGTGGAGATCCCCCCGCACCACCCACAGGGGCACCGTCCCGTGGTGCGAACACGTCACGGCCCGGTACCGGTCGGGTCCGGCAGAAGCGTTCGGAACGGGCGTCGACCGGCAGTTGAGCGCTTTCCCCGGGGTGAAGGCTGCTCCGTCCGTTGCATGCCACAGGCTGGAGGGCCGTGGGGCGAGGTGAGTGGTGGACCGGCGTGGACGGGCTGCTCGGGAAGGAGCGTGCTCCGCGAGTGGTCTGAGGGCGTCTGTCGAGCGAGCACGGTGAAGGCGTGGAGGAAGACTGCGGGTGTGGTTGCCGGTGCCATAGTGGCCGGTCGTGCGGGTGGTGCGGGCGAGCGCGATTCCACGCTCGGTTCCTGGTTGCGAGCCACACATTGACCGTGCGGTAGGTGTCGGAGACAGCCATATCGGTCGGCTCCTGTGCGTCCTTAGGGTCGTCACGTCGATGGATGCCGGGGCGCGCAGGCCACATCCTGTGCGCGCCCCGGCTGCTCGGGGCGGTACGCGCCCCTTGATGGAGAGGGGCCGTATGGGGCTGGACAAAACGGTCGGCAGCGTGGACGAGGCAGTGGCGGACATCCCCGAGGGGGCGTCGCTGGCCGTCGGCGGGTTCGGCCTGTGTGGCATACCGAGCGCCCTGATCGCCGCACTGCTGCAGCGGGAGGCGGGCGGGTTCAAGGTCGTCTCCAACAACTGCGGGGTGGACGACTGGGGGCTGGGGCTCCTGCTGCGGGCCGGCCGGATCGCGCGCATGACCAGTTCGTACGTGGGCGAGAACAAGGAGTTCGCCCGCCAGTACCTCAGTGGGGAACTGGAAGTGGAGCTGGTGCCGCAGGGCACGCTGGCGGAACGCCTGCGGGCCGGCGGGGCGGGCATCCCGGCGTTCTACACACCGGCCGGGGCCGGGACGCAGATCGGGCAGGGCGGGCTGCCTTGGCGGTACGGCGCGGACGGGCAGGTCGCGGTGGCGTCGCCGCCGAAGGAGACGCGGGTCTTCGACGGGCGCGAGTACCTGCTGGAGGAGGGCATCAGGACCGATTACGCCCTGGTGCGGGCGAGCGTCGGGGACCGGCACGGCAACCTGGTGTTCCGCTCCTCGGCCCGCAACTTCAACCCGCTGGCCGCGATGGCCGGGCGCGTGACCATCGCCGAGGTCGAGCACCTGGTGGAGCCGGGTGAACTGGACCCGGACGAGGTGCACCTGCCGGGGGTGTTCGTGCAGCGGGTGGTCCGGGTCCTCCCCGACGACCCGGCCGCCGCCCGGCGGATCGAACGACGGTGTGTGCGGACCGAACAGGAAGGCGGTGCCTGACATGGCGCTCACTCGCGAGCAGATGGCGGCCCGGGCCGCCCGCGAACTGGTGGACGGCACGTACGTCAACCTCGGTATCGGTCTGCCCACGCTGATCCCGAACCACCTCCCTCCGGGAGTCGAGGTGGTGCTGCAGTCCGAGAACGGCATTCTCGGCGTCGGCCCCTACCCGCTCGAGGAGGAACTCGACGCGGACCTGATCAACGCGGGCAAGGAGACGGTGACCACCCTGCCCGGGGCGTCGTTCTTCGACTCCGCGCTGTCCTTCGGCATGATCCGCGGCGAGCACATCGACGCCGCGGTGCTGGGAGCCATGCAGGTGTCGTCCTCCGGGGACCTGGCGAACTGGATGATCCCGGGGAAGATGGTCAAGGGCATGGGCGGTGCCATGGACCTGGTGCACGGGGCGCGCCGGGTCATCGTGCTGATGGAGCACACCGCCAAGGACGGCAGCCCCAAGCTCGTCGAGCGGTGCGATCTGCCGCTGACCGGCACCGGGGTCGTCCAGCGCGTCATCACCGATCTCGCCGTCATCGACATCACGCCGGAGGGTTTCTCGCTGGCCGAACTCGCTCCCGGCGTCGGCGTCGACGAGGTACGCGCCGCGACGGGGGCCGACCTGCGGGTTCCCGCGCAGCTGGAGACGGCGGCCGGTGTCTGACTAGCAGATGCCGCCCGGCGGCGCAACCGGTTCGGGTCCACATCGTGACAAGCAGGCTGTGGTGCTCCCTGCCATATTGTTGCGTGTTGAACGGACCTTACGGTGCCGGACACCGGGCCGCTCCGGCCGACCCACGCCCTTGGAGCGGCCCGGCGTCCCCCACAGCACCGAGGAGCCGCCATGCAACTGCCGCGTTTCCGGGGCGCCGTCGCCCCGCTGTCCCGTGCTTCGTCCGCACCGCCCACCGATCCGCCGCCGCGCCCGGTGGGGAGTGCGTGGCGCGGACTGCTGTCCCGCCTTGTGGCCGTCGTGGCCCTCGCCCTCGCGGCTGCCCTGGTCGGTCCGGCGCCGACCGCTCAGGCCGCGGTCGGCCTGACCAAGGTCACCGACTTCGGCGCCAACCCGGGCCAGTTGAACATGTACGTCTACCGGCCCGCGTCCCTGGCCGCCAAGCCGGCGGTGGTGTTCGCGCTGCACGGCTGCAGCCAGAACGCCCAAATGTACGCCGACAACTCCGGCCTGCCCGAACTCGCCGACCGGCACGGGTTCCTGGTGGTGTTCGCCGAGACCACCTTCTCGAACCACATGAACAAGTGCTTCAACTGGTACCAGACCACCGACATCCGCAGAGGCCAGGGCGAAGCCGCGTCGATCCGGCAGATGGCCGCGCACGCGGTCTCCGCCTACGGCGCGGACGCCGGGCGGACCTACGTCACCGGCCTGTCCGCCGGCGGCGCCATGACGTCGGTGATGCTCGCCATGTACCCGGACGTCTTCCAGGCCGGCGCGGTCGTCGCGGGTCTGCCCTACGGTTGCGCCGGCGACGTCATGGCCGCCTTGAAGTGCATGGACCCCGGAGTCGACCTGACTCCGGACCAATGGGCGAAGCGGGTCCGCGACGCCCATCCCTCGTGGTCCGGACCCTGGCCCCGCGTGGCCGTCTGGCACGGTGACAACGACCCCACGGTCGTCCCGCTCAACGCCGACGAACTGCGCGACCAGTGGACCGCGCTGCACGGCCTGTCCCAGAAGCCGACCCGCACGTCCGTGATCGGCCCGAACTCCACCCGGCACGAGGAGTACGCCGCCGCGGACGGCTCGGTGGCCGTCGAGGTGAACCGGGTCCCGAAGATCGGGCACGCCACGCCGGTCGATCCCGGCAGCGGGCCCCAGCAGTGCGGCAGCACCGGCACCGCCAACTTCCAGGCCTCCATCTGCTCCAGCCACTGGATCGCCCAGTTCTTCGGCCTGGACGACTCCGACCCCGAGGGTGAGGTGCTGCCCGCTCCGACCGGCCTGACCTCGACCGGCGTCACGGACACCACCGTCGACCTGAGCTGGGACGCCGTCGAGGGCGCCGAAGGCTACACCGTCTACCGCAACGGTGCCCCGATCGGCACGGCGGACTCCACGTCCTACACCGACACCGGTCTGGCCCCGGGCTCCTCCCACACCTACGCGGTCGCCGCCCGTGACGCGGACGGCAAGCGGGGGCGGCTCTCCAGCACGGTCACGGCGCAGACCACCGGCGCCACCGCCATCTGCTGGAC
This sequence comes from Streptomyces sp. M2CJ-2, assembly GCF_016757295.1. NCBI lineage: Bacteria > Bacillati > Actinomycetota > Actinomycetes > Kitasatosporales > Streptomycetaceae > Streptomyces > Streptomyces sp. M2CJ-2. The sequence goes on from NZ_JAESIF010000019.1 coordinate 78,792, forward strand.
CGCCACCAACTACGCCCACGTGCAGGCGGGACGCGCCACGGCCAGCGGCGGCTACACCTACGCCAAGGGCTCCCAGCAGAACATGGGCCTGTACAACATGTTCGTCAGCCACACCCTGAAGGAGTCACCCGCCGGACACTTCACCATCGCGGACGGAACCTGCAGCTGACGCAGGGTCGGTCATGACCGTGGACGCCTCCCCGCACCCTCCACGGTCCCGTGCCCGTCATGGTGGCGGCCCACCTGGGAGAAGGCCGCCGCCGTGGCGGGCACACATGTTCCCGTGCCGGGCCGGACTCAGGCCCGAGGGCCTCACCGTTCCCGACGGCGTGCCCGGTCTCCAGAGGGCAACACCGGTCTCGACCTCCACCGCCCTGGAGGAGTGGCTCACCACCGGGCACCGCCCGTACGCGAGCCACACCGTCGCCCGGCCCGCGGGCGCCGATCCGGCGGCCCTGCTCACCGACTGCGGCCTCGGCAAGTGACGTATCTGCGGCAGTCGTGGCGAAACGTCACGGCCACCGCGGGGCCCAACCCGCGGAGTGCGTCATGTCACCCCTTGCCTTCTGGATGTGGGAGCTATAGAAGTGGACCTTACTGTGTGGGTCACATACATAGGTGTGTCTGAGTGGCGTCCGTACTGTTTCCGGCCATGACAAGCGAATTCCCTCCTCCCACCGCCCACTCGGCGCCGCTCGGCGCCGGCGTGGACCTGACGTCCCGGGCCGCTCTGGTCACCGGTGGCGGCAGCGGCATCGGCAAGGCGTGCGCCACGGCGCTGGCCGCCGCGGGTGCCACCGTGCACGTGGTCGACCGGGACGCCGATTCGGCCAAGGAGGTCGCCGCCGAGATCGGGGGCGAGGCGCACGTCGTCGACCTGGCCGACCCGGCCGCGATCGAGACGCTGCCGACCGAGGTCGACATCCTGGTCAACAACGCCGGGCTGCAGCACGTGGCGCCCCTGACCGAGTTCCCGCCGGAGCGGTTCGCCCTCATCCAGCAGGTGATGGTCACCGCCCCGTTCCTGCTGATGCGCCGCAGCCTGCCGCACATGTACGCGCGGGGCTGGGGACGGCTGATCAACGTCTCCAGCGTCCACGGACTGCGGGCCAGCGCCTACAAGTCCGCCTACGTGGCCGCCAAGCACGCGCTGGAGGGCCTGAGCAAGGTGGCCGCGCTCGAGGGCGCCGCCCACGGCGTGACCAGCAACTGCATCAACCCCGGCTACGTCCGTACCCCCCTGGTCGAGAATCAGATCCGCGACCAGGCCGCCGCGCACGGGATCAGCCCCGACGACGTCCTGACCGATGTACTGCTGACCCGCTCACCCATCAAACGCCTGCTGGAGGCGGAGGAGGTCGCCGCGGCCGTGCTGTGGCTGTGCGCCGACCACAGCAGCTACATCACCGGCACCTCCCTGCCCCTCGACGGCGGCTGGGGAGCCAACTGACCCGCCGCCCCCGCGTTGTCCCGTCCCCATGACTGCCCCCCACGCCTGTCCCCGCACCTCACCCGAGAATCGGTGAACCCATGTCCGAGACCACAACCGCCAAGCCGGGCGAGCCCCGCTCCGGCGGCATCGCCCGCATCGTCGGGGCGAGCCTGATCGGTACCACCGTCGAGTGGTACGACTTCTTCCTCTACGGCTCCGCCGCCGCGCTGGTGTTCAACACCCTCTTCTTCCCCAGCAGCGACCCGCTGGTGGGCACGCTGCTCGCCTTCATGACCTACGCGATCGGGTTCCTGGCCCGGCCGATCGGCGGCATGGTCTTCGGGCACTACGGCGACAAGATCGGCCGTAAGAAGCTGCTCGTGCTCAGCCTGCTGATGATGGGCGGCGCCACCTTCGCCATGGGTCTGCTGCCCACCTACGGCAGCATCGGCGTCGGTGCCCCGATCCTGCTCACCGTCCTGCGCCTGATCCAGGGCTTCGCCCTGGGCGGCGAATGGGGCGGCGCCGTGCTGATCGTCTCCGAGCACGGGGGCGAAAAGCACCGCGGTTTCTGGGCCTCCTGGCCGCAGTGCGGCGTCCCCGCCGGCAACCTGCTGGCCACCGCCGTTCTCGCGGTGCTGGCCTCCGTCCAGTCCGAAGCGGCGTTCCAGTCCTGGGGCTGGCGCATCCCCTTCCTGCTCTCCGGCGTCCTGGTCCTGATCGGGCTGTGGATCCGCGTCTCGGTGTCCGAATCCCCGGTCTTCCTCGCCGCCCAGGCCAAGGCCGAAGCGGCCGCCGCCCAGGGGGCCAAGGAGCAGCCGCCCGTCGTCGAGGTCTTCCGCCGCAACTGGCGCGAGGTGCTCGGGGCCATCGGCCTCCGGTTCGGCGAGAACATCTCCTACTACATCGTGACCTCCTTCCTGCTGGTCTACGTCGTCACCCACCTGGAACTGCCGAAGAGCACCGCGCTGAACGCCGTCCTGATCGCCTCGGCGGTCCACTTCGTCACCATCCCGCTGTGGGGAGCACTCTCCGACCGCATCGGCCGCAGGCCCGTGACGCTGATCGGCGCGGTCGGCATGGCCGCCTGGGCGTTCGCCTTCTTCTCCCTGGTCGACACGGAGTCCTTCACCGTGATCACCCTCTCGGTCACCGTGGGCATGCTGCTCCACGGCGCCATGTACGGTCCCCAGGCCGCCTTCATCTCCGAGATGTTCGACACCAAGGTCCGCTACTCCGGGGCCTCCGTGGGCTCGCAGCTCGCCTCGATCCTCGCCGGCGCCCTCGCCCCGATCATCGCCGTCGAGCTCCTCAGGCGCTTCGGTTCTTCGACGCCCATCGCCCTCTACCTCGCGGCCGCCTCGGTGGTCACCGCCGTCACGGTCCTCGTCATCAAGGAGACCCGCGGCCGTGACCTGACCGTCTCGCTCGCGGACGAGCCGTCGAAGCGGCAGGAGGCCTCGCTCACCGGCACCGACCGGGCCTAGAGGCCCAAAGGCCCAGAAGTCCAAAGGCCCAGAGGCCCAAGGGTCCAGAGGCCACCGTGTCGCGGTCCGCCCCGTGAAGGAGAAAACGGGCGGACCGCGGCATGCCCGTCCGCAGACACCGCGCCTGCCGCGCAGGCCACCACAGCCCATCCACACACCAGCCGCGCCGCTGGAGGGAGGACCGCTCCATGCCCCCCGTGAGCCCCGTGACCGTCGGCAGCGACCCCTCCCACACGGCGACGGCGGTACTCCGGCAGTTGCTCGACCTGCTCGCCGCCGAGGCACCCGTCGAACGCCTGGCCCAGCCCGCGGCCCGGGCCCGCACGGCCGGAACCGATCCGAGCGAGCAGGCCGTCATCGACGAGGCCACCCGGACCGCACTGGACATCCACCGGACCCTGGCCCAGCGCCGACGCCGGGAGGCCGAGCTCGCCGCCCTCTTCGACACCGCGAGCGACCTGGCCGCACTGCGCGACCTGGACGCCGTACTGCGGGCCATCGTGCACCGGGCCAGAACCCTGCTGGGCACCGACACCGCGTACCTGACCCTGAACGACCCCACGGCCGGTGACACGTTCATGCGGGTGACCGCCGGCTCGGTCTCCGCCAAGTTCCAGCAACTGCGCCTCGCCATGGGGGAGGGACTCGGTGGTCTGGTCGCGCAGACCGCCCGCCCCTACGCGAGCACCGACTACCGCACCGACCGCCGTTTCAAGCACACCGGGACCATCGACGAGGGAGTCGACGAGGAGGGCCTGCGCGGCATCCTCGGCGTGCCCCTGCGCGTCGGCCGGCGCGTGATCGGCGTCCTGTTCGCCGGAGACCGCGCTCCGCGCGACTTCACCCCCGAGGCCATCGCCCTGCTCTCCTCCCTGGCCGACCACGCCGCCGTGGCCATCGACGGCGCGCGCCTGCTGGAGGAGACCCGTTCCGCGCTGGTCGAGCTGAACGCCGCCAACGAAACGGCCCGGGCCCACAGCGAGGACCTGCACCGCGCGGCCGACGCCCACGACCGGCTCACCGACCTGGTCCTCAGAGGCGGCGACGTCGATGACGTCACCCGCGAGATCGCCGCCCTCCTCGGCGGCGGCCTGGCCGTTCACGACGCGGACGGCACCGAACTCGCCCGCCTGGGAACCGGCCCGGTCCGCCCGCCCGAGCAGGGGATCGAAGCCTCCCGCCGAGGCGGACGGGCCGTCCCCGTCGGCGGCAACTGGGTGTGCGCCGTCCTGGCGGGCCCGGAACTCCTCGGCAGCCTGGTGCTCACCGACCGGGCCGATCTCACCGACGCCGACCGGCGTCTGTTCGAACGGGCCGGCATGGTCACCGCCCTCCTGCTGCTCCTGCGCCGGTCCGTGGCCGAGGCCGAGGACCGGGTGCGCGGCGAACTCCTCGACGACCTGCTCACCGCCCAGTCCCCCGGAAGCCACCGCAACGTCGGCAGTCTGACGCTGCGTGCCAGAAAGCTGGACATCAACCTCGCCCAGCCGCACGCGGTGCTCGTCCTCAACTGCGACCCGGACCTGCGCTCACGCCTGCTGATCGAGGCGGCACGCCGTGCCCGCACGCTCGGCGGTCTGGCCGGCACCCGCAACGGGCACACCGTCCTGCTGGCACCCACCTCGACTCCGGGCCCCCTCGCCCAGGAACTCGCCCAAAGCCTCTCCCGGGGCCTGGGCACCCCCATCACCGTCGGGGCGGCCGGCCCCGGCACGGGCCCCGAACACCTCCCCGACACCTATGACGAGGCACGCCGCTGCCTCGAAGCCCTCGAAGCACTCGGCCGTACCGGCACCGGCGCCGGCCTGGCCGACCTCGGCTTCCTCGGCGTACTCCTCGGCGACCGGGCGGACATCCACGGATACGTGGACCGTGTCCTGGGCCCCGTACTCGCCTACGACGCCCAGCGCGGCACCGAACTCGCCCGCACCCTCAGCGCCTACTACGACCACGGTGCCAGCCTCGCCAGAGCCAAGGACGCCCTGCACGTCCACGTCAACACGGTGGTCCAGCGCCTCGACCGGGTCGCCCAACTCCTCGGCCCCGACTGGAACACGCCCGGCAAGGCCCTGGAGATCCAAGTCGCCCTGAGCCTGCACCACCTCGCCCGGAACCCGCTGCCCGGCCACTGAGCCGACACCGGCGATCGGTGCCGCGGGCCCAACACCGAGCTTTGAAGCGGGAGTTGACAGATCCTTGGGCCGCCGTGTGCCATGCTTCGATCATGACTGACCGAGAAGTCCGGGGCAGCGGGCCGCAGACCCATCGACCCCACTCGGCGCGTGTGTGGGACTACCTGCTCGGCGGGAGGAACCACTACCCGGTGGACGGTCGGGCCGGCGAGCTGATCCTCCGGAACTTCCCCGAGTTCGCGGCCGTCGCCCGCGTACAACGGCGCTTCCTGGTGCGAGCGGTGCGGTTCCTGGCGCGCGACGCCGGGATCCGCCAGTTCCTCGACATCGGTACCGGGTTGCCCACCGCCGACAAAACCCACGAGGTCGCCCAGGGCGTCGCGCCGGAAAGCAAGATCGTCTATGTGGACGACGACCCCGTCGTCCTCGCCCACGCCGATGCCTTGCTGCGCAGCACACCGGAAGGAAAGTGCGCCTACCTCGACGCCGATGTGCGCGATCCGCGGAACATCCTCACCCAGGCGGCCCGCACACTGGACTTCGACCGGCCCGTCGGCCTGATGCTGCTCAACATCATGGGCCAGGTCTCGGACGAGGAGGAGCCCGAGCGGATCATGGCCGAACTGATCGACGCGTTGCCGCCGGGCAGCCATGTGGCCCTGAGCGACGGCACGGCCACCGACGAGCGACTCGAGGCGGCCGTGGAGGCGTACAACGCGCAGTCCGTCAACACGTACCACCTGCGCTCGCCCGAGCGCATCGGGAGCTTCCTGCAGGGGCTGCGTCTGGTCGAACCAGGCCGGTCAGGTCTGCCGACTGGCGCCCGGACCCCGACTCCGCGGCCGTCACCCCCGAGCAGGGCCACGCCGCCGGGGCGGTGGGTCTGAAGGAGTAGGCCGGGCAGGTGCCCGGAGTCCCGGAGCGACACCAACGGCGTACAACCCGTTCGACCAGCCAGGGCAAGGCCGCGGCCAAGGAGTCGGCGGGCCGGGCGGGGGCACGCTCGCCGGCGGTACTCGCGATGCGCCTGTCGCGTCACACGGCCCCGCGTGCCCTGCTGCGGATCCCGTTGCCCACCGGGCGGTGCCCCGCGTGAAGTGAGACAGGGCCGCTGACCGGACTCCTCCGTCCGGCGCGCCTCACCACCTGCCCGAAGCGTGCGTCGAGGCCCGCACGGCGGCCGCGACCTCACCGGCGGCCGGCGGGTACAGGATCGAGTAGTGGTTGGTGTCGCCGATACAGCGGGTGGGCATCCGGTCGGGGTCGAGGGCAGCCGCGGCGATACGGTCCGGATCGTAGAGGGCCTGCGGTTCGTCGAGCAGGCCGCGTTCGGCCCACAGCAGGGCGCCGTGCACCTGTGGCTGATGGATGGCGGCCAGGGTTTCGGGGTCACCGAGCACGTCGGCGCCGTCCGTGCGTACCGCGTCGAGTACGCAGCTGCTGCGCAGCTCGGGTGGGCGACCGGTGAGGTCGCGGTCGACGTAGGCGGCCAGCTCCGGGCTCCAGTGCGAGGCGAGCGCGGGGTGGGCCCGGAAGAACTCGAGGTAGGCCTCCCGGTCTTCGAAGGTCATCGACAGCCGGTCCATCGCCGGGCCGATGACGGCCTGCAGCAGCTCGTCGATGTCGGTGCCCGGGGGAGCGGGGAAGCCCAGGCCGCCGTCGACCAGGACCACGCGCGGGAAGCGCTCCGGGTGCCGGGCGGCGGCCAGGGCGGCGACGAAAGCGCCCATGGAGTGGCCGAGGAGCACCGCCTGCTGCCGGCCGAGGTGGTCGAGCAGCGCGAGGGCGTCGCGGACGTGGGCGGTCAGGCCGTACGGGCCGGGCAGAGCCGCGCTGGCGGCCCGGCCCCGCAGGTCGGGAGCGTAGAGATCGGCGTCGGGCAGCGCTTCGGCCACGGCGGTGAAGGCCAGGGAGTTGGCGGTGATGCCGTGCAGCGCGATGACCGGCGGGCCGTCGCCCGGCCACCGGGTGACGGCGAGTTCGCCGCCGTCCACCGGGACGGTGAGACTCTGCATGATGCCTCGGGTGGGCGCGGTCATGAACTCCTCCTCCGGCCCAGGGCGGTGATGCCGCCGGGGGCCGCGTAGACGGCGATGATGAAGAGCACACCCAGGATCAGCATGGGCTCCACACCGAGGTTCCAGCCACCGAGCCGCTGGTCGAGGTAGGTGAAGAGCACCCCGCCGACGATCGGCCCCCAGCGGGTGCCGCTACCGCCCAGCACCGCCATGACCAGCAGGGTGAGCGTGAACTCCGAGGTGGAGGTGTGCGGAGTGGCGCCCGCGGTGACCAAGAGGTGCAGTACGCCGCCGAGAAGGGCGAGCGCGGAAGCGAGGGTGAAGGCGCCGAGCTTGTAGGCGAACGGGCTGCGGCCGAGGACCGCGACGCGCTGTTCGTTGTCGCGGATCCCCTGCCAGACGCGCCCGACCGGACGGGCGGTGGCGATCCACACGACGGTGGCGACCAGGGCCAGGTAACCGAGGGCGAGCCAGTAGATGTTGGCGGTGTTCTGCACGCCGACCAGCGCTGCCGGCACTCCGTCGGTGTGCAGTGGCAGGCCCTCCTCGCCGCCGGTGAGACCGCCGGGGTTGCGCTCCACCCAGATCGAACCCGCCTGGGCGAAAGCCAGGGTGACCATGGCGAAGCCGACGCCGCCGAGGGCGAGCGTGCGCAACGAGATGGCGCCGAGGACGAGGGCGGCCACAGTGCCGAGAACCAGGGTGAGCAGGGCGGCGGGCAGCAGACCGAGGCCGAGTTCGGCCATGGCCAGCTGCGTGCCGTAGGCGCCTCCGGCGATGTACAGGGCGTGGCCGAAGGACAGCAGCCCGGTGCGGCCGAACATCAGGTCGTAGCCGAGCGCGAGCGCGCCGAAGACCAGGCAGAGCGCGAACAGCTGCAGTGATCCCGGGGAGTTGACCGGGCCGTCGAGGAGTACGGGGATGTCCACCGCCGAGTACGGCAGCAGCGCGAGCACCAACAGCACGGCGGCCGGGACGGTCACCGACCGGGCCCGCCGCAGCCGTCCGGCTCGCGGGGGTGCCGACTGCGTCACCGGTGCGGCGGGGGTCGCCTGCGGGGTACGGGTGGCGGTCATGCCGTGCCTCCTGCGGATTGTGCCCGGGGTGCGGTGAGCGCGCGCCGCAGCCGCTGCAGCGGCGAGTCGGTGCCGGCCTTCGGCCGGGCCAGCACCACGACGGCGAGCAGGATGATGACGGCGAGGTCGCCGTAGCCGCCCGCGTAGTAGTTGGCGTACTGCTGCACCAGGCCCACGCTGAGTGCGGACAGCGCGACGCCGGGGATCGAGCCGAGGCCACCGATGATCACGACGACGAAGGCGAAGATGAGCAGTGAGGTTCCCTGATGAGGGGAGAGCGAGCTGAAGTAGATTCCGCCCAGCACGCCGGCGAGCCCCGCCAGGGCACCGCCGAGTGCGAAGACGAGGGTGAAGGCCCGGGTGACGTCGATGCCCAGCGCCGTCACCATCGCCCGGTCCTCGACCCCGGCGCGGACGATGAGTCCGTAGCGGGTACGGGACAGGAACAGCTGGACGCCGAAGAGAACGAGCACCGCCACCGCGATCAGCAGGAAGCGGTTGACGGGCACCTGGGCGCCGAGCACCCCGACGGTGCCGCTCAGCGCGTCCGGCACCGGGAAGGTGCGGGCGTCGGCGCCCCAGACGGTCTGTACCGCCGCCGGAATGGCCAGCGAGAGCCCGACGGTGACCAGGATCTGCTCCTTGACCCGGCCGTACAGCCGCCGGATGAGAACCAGCTCCACCACCACCGCCAGGGCGAGGCCGGTGGCCGTTCCCACCACGGCTGCCAGCAGCAGCCCCGGAACCCCGCCGACCGCCTCGGCGGTGAGCCAGGCGGTGTAGCCGGCGACGGTGAGGAACGCGCCGTGCGCGAAGTTCAGCACGTCCATCAGCCCGAAGATCAGGGCGAGACCGGAAGCGATGAGGAAGTACAGGGCTCCCAGGCCGAGACCGGTCAGGGTGAGCAGGACGAGGGTGTCCATCAGGCGGCTCCGTTCTTCGAGTGACTGCCGACACCCAGCAGCGCGGTCGTCCGCTCCGTGTCCGCGAGCAGTTCGCGCGCGTCACCGGTGTGCACCACCTGTCCGGCGTCCAGCACGACGGCGCTGCGAGCCAGTCGGCGGACGACGGCGAGGTTCTGTTCGACCAGCAGGAGCGGCACCCGCTCCGCGGCGCGCTCCAGGACCTCGGCGGCCTCGGTGACCACGCGGGGAGCCAGGCCCTTGGTGGGTTCGTCCACGATGACCAGAGCGTTGTCGTTGAGCAGGGTCCGGGCGAGGGCGACCATCTGCTGCTGACCGCCGGACAGGGTGCCGGCGCGCTGGCCGCTGCGGGTGGCGAGTTCGGGGAACAGATCGTGCACGAGGTCGTAGTGGTGGACGCTGCCCGGGCGTTCGGCCAGGGCGAGGTTCTCGGCGACGGTCAGGCCGGCGAAGATCCCGCGGTCCTCGGGGGCGTAGCCGATGCCGCGGCGTATCGTGCGGTGGGTGGGCTCGGCGGTGATGTCGTGGCCGTCGAAAGTGACGCGGCCCGCGGTCACCTGTCCGCCGTCGGGCAGCAGTCCGAGGACCGCGCGGATCGTGGTGGTCTTGCCGACACCGTTGCGCCCCAGCAGGGCGGTCACCCCGGAGGCCGGGACCTCGAAACTGATGCCCTTGAGGATGTGCGACCCGGCGATGTCCACTTCGAGGCCGCTGACGGTGAGGATCGGTGGAGGTGACATCAGAGCTCGTCTCCCAGATATGCCTGCTGGACGGTCGCGTTCGCCATGACCTCGGCCGGTGCCGCGGCGGCGAGCAACTGCCCGTGGTGCATGACGGCGACCCGGTCGGCCAGGCCGAGCACCACTTCCATGTGATGCTCGACGAGCATCACGGTCCGGCCCTCGTCGCGGTGCAGCGAACGGATGAGGTCGGTGAGTTCGCCGGTCTCCTCCGAGGCCACACCCGCCATCGGCTCGTCGAGCAGCATCAGCCGCGCTCCGGCCGAGCTGTCGGCGAGGGTGGGGGCGAGAAGCATCGCCAACTCGAGTTTGCGCTTGTCGCCGTGGGACAGGCCGGCCGCGAGATCGGCGCCGCGGTCGGCCAGGCGGACCCGGGCCAGTACTCCCGTCACGTCGGCCGCGCTCACGCGGCGCACCCCGGCGGACCGGGCGGCCAGCTCAACGTGTTCGGCCACCGTCATGGTCGAGAAGACCGAGGACGACTGGAAGGTCCGCCCGATGCCCCGGCGAGAGCGCCGGTGCGGCGGCAGGGCGGTGATGTCGTGACCGTCGAGGCGGATGGTGCCGCCGGTCGGAGTGGTCAGGCCGGAGACGAGATTGAACAGGGAGGTCTTTCCGGCCCCGTTGGGGCCGATGACGGCCAGCAGTTCCCCCTCGCTCACGGCGAGGGACACCTCGTTGATGATGCTGGCGCCACCGACCGACCAGCTGAGCCGGTCCAGTTGCAGTACGGGCGTCATGCGTCAGCCGATCTTCTTCTCGGCGGGCGCGACCTGTTCGGCGGGGAAGGTCTTCGACACCTCCGGGTGGTCGGCCGAGGCGAACTTCGCCTGGAAGGTGGGCTGCAGCAGTGCGTGGTCGCCCGCCCGGACGGTGTTCTTCCCCTTGACACCGGAGAAGGTGAAGCCCTCCAGGGCCTTGATCATGGCGTCGGTGTCCCCGTCCGCTCCACCGGCCTTGATGGCCTCGACGACCATCTGGGCGGCGTTGAAGCCGTCCGGCGAGAACAGGTCCTCGTCCCACTTCTTCTTCGCGAAGTACTCTCGCATGGCCTCGGCCTCCGGCGTGGCGGTGGCCTCGGGCACGTAGTGGGCCAGCAGGGTGACCTTGTCGCGGGCCTTGCCGAAGACCGGGTAACTGGCCCGGATGTCCAGGCCGGTGACGACGGTGGCGGCGTCCAGCACGCCCTGCTGGTCCAGGGTGGACCACATCGACTGGGCGGTGTCTCCCGCCCAGGCGACGAAGACCATGTCCGGCTTGGCCGCCTTGACCTTGCTCGCCACGGGGGTCAGATCGGTGGCGCTGGGCGGCGCCAGCACCGAGGTCACCGTGGTGCCGTCGGTGCCCAGCACGGCCTTGACGGCCTCGGCGTTGGCCTGCCCGAAGGCGCTGTCCTGGGCCAGGACGACGACCTTCTTGCCCTGGGAGTCGCCCAGGATGTTCTTGGCGGTCACCACGTCCTGGTAGGTCTGGCGTCCGGAGCGGAAGGTGTAGCGGTTGACGCCGGTGACCGCGTCGGTGGCCGCGGGCCCGCTGATGTACAGCGTCTTGTTCTGCGCCGCCACCGGGGCGATCTGGGTGGCCACCCCGGAGGCCGCGGTGCCGGCGATGATCGGCACCCCCTGGCCGATGCGCTTCTTGGCCAGGGAGACGCCCTTGGCCGGATCACCGGCGTCGTCGTCCTTCAGCACGGTGACCTTGATGCCGTCGACCTTGCCAGTACCTTCGGTGGCGTGGTCGAGGCCGGCTTCGAAGCCCTGCAGGTACTGCTCGCCGTAGGAGGCCAGCGGCCCGCTGGTGGAGGTGACGAGGGCGACCTGCACCTCCTTCGACTCGGAGGCGGTGCTGCTGCCCGGGCTGGAGCAGGAAGCGGTGAACGCGGCGGCGATCGCGGTCACGGTGGCGGAAAGAAGAACGGATCTACGCATGGCCGTATGGCTCCTCAATGCGACGACGGATACGCCCCAGGGGTCCATCACGGATTCGGTTCCTGAGCGACGTCCGGGCAGTGTGTTTCACGCCACCTGGACGCCACAATGTGGCTCACCACCATGTGGCACTGTGCTGCTATGTCTGTAGCACCCATCAGTGGCGCCCGGCGGTGGCGGAGAGGTGCTCAGGGACGGCCGTCGCCGACGATGACGAACTGAACGCCACAATGTGGCTCACCCCCATGCGGCACTGTCCGGCTGTGTCGGTGGCACCCGTCGGTGGCGGTGAGGCGATCAGGAACGGCCCTCGTCGGCGACGACGAACGTACCGGGGGCGGCCCCTCCACCGTCTCGATCCCGACAACGGTCCCGCTCACAGGAGGGCCTTCTCTCGGACCGGCCGGGCAACCACTCGCCCCGTCGGATCTCCTGGCCGGCACGTGGTGGAAACGGGGGTACCGTCCAGCAGGACGATCACACCGGCACCACACAGGCCCGGTTCGCCCGGGCGAGGGGAGCTACGCATGAGCGAGGCCAGGCACCACTCACCCTCCGAGCCCGAGCCCGGCGACAGCGAGCGCACCGATCCGCTGGCCCGGCTGTCCCTGGAGCAGTTGCGGCAGCGCACCAGCATGAAGTGGCGCACGCACCCCGAGGACGTCCTCCCGCTCTGGGTGGCGGAGATGGACGTCCCCCTGGCACCCGCCGTCGCCGGCACGCTGCACCGGGCCGTCGACCTGGGAGACACCGGATACCCGTACGGCACCGCCTACGCCGAGGCCCTCGCCGCCTTCGCCGCCGCGCGCTGGAAGTGGGACGGCCTGCGGGTGGAGAACACCGCGATCGTGCCCGACGTCATGCTGGGCATCGTCGAGGTCCTCCGCCTCGTCACCGGCCCCGGCGACGCGGTCGTCGTCTGCTCACCCGTCTACCCGCCGTTCTACGCGTTCGTCGCGCACGACGGCCGGGACGTCGTCGAGGCCCGTCTGGGCCCCGACCGGCGGATCGACCTCGCCGGCCTCGAAGACGCCTTCATACGCGCACGACGCCACGGCCGCCGCGCCGCCTTCCTGATGAGCAACCCGCACAATCCGACCGGTGTCGTCCACACCCGCGCGGAGCTCGAGGCGGTCGCCGAGCTCGCCCGCCGGCACGGTGTCCGGGTGGTCTCCGACGAGATCCACGCCCCGCTGGTGCTGCCGGGAGCCGTCTTCACACCGTTCCTCGGCGTTCCCGGCTCCGAGAACGGGTTCGCCCTGACCTCCGCGTCCAAGGCGTGGAACCTGGCCGGTCTCAAGGCCGCCGTGGCCATCGCCGGCACCGAAGCCGCGGACGATCTCCGCCGTATGCCCGAAGAGGTCGGCCACGGCCCCAGCCACCTGGGCGTCCTCGCCCACACCGCGGCGTTCCGCGACGGCACCGACTGGCTCGACGAACTCCTGCTCGGACTCGACGCCAACCGGAGCCTGCTGGGCGAGCTGATCGACGAACACCTCCCCGGCGTGGGGTACGTCCCGCCCCAGGGCACCTACCTCGCCTGGCTGGACTGCACCGGGCTCGCACTGCACGACGACCGGCCGGCCGACGGACCGGGCGTCGTCAGCGACCTCGCCGGACCGGCGAGGATGTTCCTGGACGAGGCTCGCGTCGCCCTCAGCTCCGGGCACGTCTTCGGCACCGGCGGCGCCGGCTGCGTCCGCCTCAACTTCGCGACCTCACCGACGATCCTGCGCCAAGCGCTCGCCCGCATGGGACGCGCGCTCGCCGGCCATGGACGAGCGCCCCACGCCTGATACCGGCCACTGCCGGACGCCCGTGCCACCGGCTCGGGACACGACGGACGTCCGGTCGGCGCCCTCTTCCGGAGGGGGCCGACCGGACGTGCGTCAGGCGGTGCAGGAAGTGGTGCTGGTGGTGGCGCTGCAGGTCGAGGTGGAGCTGGTGCTGGTGCAGCCGGCCAGCATGACCTCACTGGCGTCCGAGTAGTCGGAGATCTCGAAGCTCTCGGCCTCGAGCTCGAGAATCGCGTCCGCGAGGGTGCTCAGGTTGCCGTCCACGACGTCTCCCGATGGGTCAGGGCGGAGGCCGCCGTGGCCGGCGGCCTCCGCCGGGTGGGTACGGGAGCATTCCAGCGGCCTCCGCTCACCGTTCGGCATGTCTCCCGCTGTCGTCCCGCCGGCATCCCGGCACCCCCGGAGCGGACGTCGGCAGCCCGCGACCCGGATTGTGGCGTCGCACGACTGCCGCCACGATGAAGTCATGGCTGTCCTTCGCCCCGCCGGCCGTTTCGACGCTTTCCGAGCTCTCTCAGAGCGGCGTGGAAGAGCCGGTGAGCGGCTGGTCGAGCGGCTGGCCCGCACCAGGGAAGGCTCGACGGACGGCCCCGAGAGCTGGGCCCCGGCGGTCGCCGCCGGCCTGGGCCTGCCTGCCGCCGCCGCACTCGGGCCGGCCGCCTACTACGCGGACCTGGTCGCACCGCGCGGCCGCCGTCACGTCCGGGTCTGCTCGGCGGCGGCGTGCTTCGCGGCGCAGTCGGGGCGGCATGTCACCCGGGTGGAGCAGGAACTGGGTGTCACCGCGGGCACCGTCTCACCGGACGGAGGGACATCGCTGCAGACCGTCCGCTGCCTGGGGTACTGCTACGCAGGCCCCGCCGCACTGGACGGGGCCACGCCCTGCACGGGTCCTGCGCTCGCCGGTCGGCTGGCGGGGCGCGAGCCACGGTCCGCTCCGCGGATCCCGGCGGCCGACGACACCGGCGACCCCGTGCTGCTGGCAGGGGTGGTCGCCGGTGCGCCGGCGTGGCAGGTGTGGCCGGGGATCGTGACGGCCGGCAGTCCCGGCCGGGTCCGCGGGGAGGTGGCCGCCTCCGGGCTGCGCGGACGCGGGGGAGCGGGTTTCCGGGTGGCGGCGAAATGGGAGGCGGCGGGCCGGGCGCCCGGCACCGTGGTGGTGGCCAACGGAGACGAGGGGGACCCGGGGTCGTACGCCGACCGGTTGCTGATGGAGGCCGACCCGCGACGGGTGCTGGAGGGCCTGGCGCTGGCCTGCTTCGCCTGCGGTGCCCGCCGGGGCCTGGTACTGGTCCGCTCGGAGTATCCGCGCGCGCTGGCACGGATGCGGGAAGCGGTCGGGGAGGCCTACGCCGACGGGCACTTCGGCCCTTCCGCGCACGGCACGGACACGGCCCTGGACGTCGAGGTGGTCGAGGGCGCCGGGTCGTACGTCGCCGGTGAGGAGACCGCGCTGATCGCGAGTCTGGAAGGGGACCGGGGCTGCGCCCGGCCGCGTCCGCCGTACCCGACCGCGCGCGGACTCTGGGACGCGCCGACCGTGGTGAACAACGTGGAGACCCTGGCGGCCGTCCCCTGGATCGTGGCCCGGGGCGGCGACGCGTACGCCCGGCGCGGGACGCCGGAGGAGACCGGCACGAAACTGGTCTGCCTCTCGGAGCGGTTCGCCCGGCCGGGGGCGTACGAGGTCGAGCTGGGCACCTCGCTGCTGCGGATCGTCACCGAACTGGGCGGTGGCCTGAAGGACGGCAGCGAGCCGGTCGCCCTCCAGGTCGGCGGACCACTGGGCGGATTTCTCGCCCCGGACGCGCTGGACGTGCCGCTCACCACGGCCGGCCTGGCCGCCCGCGGTGCCGCACTGGGCCATGCCGGACTGGTCGCCTTCGACCAGCACGTGGCGCCGCGGGACGTGTTGCGGCATGTGTGGGAGTTCGCGGCGGCGGAGAGCTGCGGCGCCTGCTCCCCCTGCCGGGTGGGCTCGCGTCGCGGTCTGGAGCTGGCCGGGGCCGGCGCTTCGCCCGGTGACGAGTGGGGACGGCTCGCGCATGTACTGGCCGAGGCGAGCCTGTGCGCGTTCGGACGGCGCATCCCGCCCGCCGTGCACAGCCTCGCCCGCGTCTACGGGGACCGACTGGCGGGATGGGAGCCATGACCGGAATCGAGATCCAGGTCGACGGCACGAGCGTCGCCGTGCCCGAGGGAGCGTCCCTGCTCGCGGCCGTGCGGGCGGCAGGGAGCGGGCTGCCCGCACTGTGCTCCGACGACCGGCTCAGCCCGGCCGGCTCCTGCCGCACCTGTCTCGTACGCGCCGCCGGGCAGACCGTGGCGGCCTGTGTGACCCCGGCCGCCCCCGGTGTCCACGTCGAGACCGCGACCGACGACCTCCGGCAGCTGCGCCGGGAGGCGGTGGAGGTCATCGCCTCCGCACTGCCGCCCCGCGCCCTCGCCGACGGCAACCCCGGTGAACTGGCCGAGGTCTGCCGGTCGATGGGCATCGGCCCCGACACCGCACAGGGTGCCGGAGGCCGGGGCGGGGACGACTCCCACCCCTACGTCCAGCTGGACCGGGACCTGTGCATCGCCTGCGGCCGGTGCGTCCGCATGTGCGCCGAGGTGCAGGGCACCTTCGCCCTGACCCTGGTCGGCCGGGGCGCCGACACCGTGGTCGCGCCCGGCACCGGCGGGCCTTGGGCGGAGTCGGACTGTGTGGCCTGCGGCGGCTGCGTCGACACCTGCCCCACCGGGGCGCTCACCGAACCCGGCCCGGCGCGTGGGCTCACCTCCGCCCGCCGGCCGCCGGCGACCCGCACCACGTGCGGATACTGCGGTGTCGGCTGTGCCCTGGACGTCGTCACCGCCGACGGCGAGGTCACGGCCGTACTGCCCGCCCGCGACGGCCCGGTCAACCAGGGCCACGCCTGCGTCAAGGGCCGCTTCGCCCACGGTTATCTCGCCTCCTCCGAACGGCTCACCCGGCCCCTGCTGCGACGAGACGGCCGCCTGGAGCCCGTCGGCTGGGACGAGGCGCTCGGTCATGTCGCCCGAGGGCTGCGCGCGGCCGTCGCGGCCGGTGGCCCGGACGCCGTGGCGGCGATCTCCTCGGCCCGCGCCACCAACGAGGAGAACTACCTCGTCCAGAAGTTCATGCGGGCCGTCATCGGCACGAACAACGTGGACAACTGCTCCCGCCTGTGCCACTCCCCGTCCGCCGCCGGCCTGACCGCCTCCTTCGGTCTGTCCGGCGGCACCGACAGCTTCGACGACGTCGAACGGTCCGACGGCCTGCTCGTGGTGGGGGCCAACCCCGTCGAGGCCCACCCGGTGGTCGGGGCGCGGCTGCTGCGGCGCGTGCTGCGCGGGGCCAAGCTGGTGGTCGCCGATCCGCGCGCCGTGGGCCTCGCCGCGCACGCCGATGTGCATCTGCGGCCCCGTCCGGGCACCAACGTGGCGCTCTTCCACGGGCTCGCCCACGTGCTGCTCGCCGAAGGACTGACCGACGAGGAGTTCCTGCGCGAGCGGGCCACCGGACTGCCGGAGCTCACCGAACTGCTGGCCGACTACCCGCCGGACCGGGTGGCGGACATCACCGGTGTGCCCGCCCCCGACCTGATCGCCGCCGCCCGGCTCTACGGCGAGGCCCGGCGTCCCGCGATCGTCTACGGCCTGGGGGTGACCGAGCACCTGCACGGCACGGACGGGGTGCGGTCGCTGGCCAACCTGGCGATCCTGCGCGGTGCCGTGGGCACCGACCGCGGGCACGGGGTCAATCCGTTGCGCGGCCAGAACAACGTCCAGGGCGCCTCCGACATGGGCGCGCTGCCCGACCTCCTGCCCGGATACGGGCAGGTGACCGACCCGGCGGTGCGGGCCCGGGCCGAGGCGGTGTGGGGCGTCCCGGTCCCCGAGCGGCCCGGCCTGCGCATCCCGGACATGTTCGCCGCCGCACGGGCGGGGGAGCTGCGGGCGCTGTGGGTCATCGGGGAGGACGTGTGCGCCACCGATCCCGACGCGAACAAGGTGGCCGAGGCCCTTCAGGCGTGCCCGCTCGTGGTGTGCAGCGAACTGTTCCCGTCCGAGACCGCCCGCCGTGCCGACGTGGTGCTGCCCGTCGCGTCCTGGCTGGAGAAGGACGGCACCTTCGTCAACTTCGACCGCCGGTTCCAGCGGGTCCGTCCCGCCGTGACCCCGCCGGGAGAAGCACGCAGCGACTTCGACGCCGTGCACGCCGTCGCGTCGGCGATGGGTGCCGACCTCGGCTGCCCGACACCGGCCGCCGCCCTGGCCGAATGCGGCCGCATCGCCCCCCTCTTCGCAGGTCTGTCCCACGAACGGCTGGACCGGGAGGGCGCCGTGCCGTGGCCCTGCCGGGACCCCGCCCGCCCCGGCGAGGCGAAGCTCTACCGGGACCGGTTCGCCACCGCCGACGGCCGTGCCCACCTGGCCGCGGCGCCCTGTCTTCCGCCGGGTGAACACCCCGACGACGACTACCCGCTCGTCCTCGTCACCGGACGGCGCTGGGCGCACTACAACTCCGGCAGCATGACCCGGCGCGGCGCGAACCTCGCCCTCGACCCGGTCGACCACCTCGACCTCCACCCCGGCGACGCCCACCGCTACGCCGTGCGCGACGGTGAGCCGGTCACGCTGGAGAGCCGACACGGCAGGGCCCGACTCATCGCCCGCGTCGGCGAGCAGACCGCGCCCGGCCAGGTCTTCTGTTCCTTCCACTTCCCGGCGAGCGGGGTCAACCGCCTCACCTCCCACCACGCCGACACCGTCACGTCCTGCCCCGAGTACAAGGTCACGGCGGTCCGTGTGGTCGCCTCCCCGACGGTTCACCCGAGAGCCTTTCCGCCATCCACCGCGCACGCCGCCCTGCCGCCGTCGTCCTCCGATGACTGAGCCCGATGCCCCGAGGGAGGCGACGACGGCCGCGCACCGCACCGACGCGTCCGTACTCCGTCCGGGCCCCGGCCCCGACGGTGCGACGTTCCCACGTGCGGAACTGCACGAGACGCACACCGCGATCGTGCTCCTCTTCGGTGATCACGCCTACAAGATCAAGAAACCGGTCGACCTGGAGTTCCTGGACTACACCACGGTGGCGGCCCGCCGGGCCGCCTGCGAACAGGAGGTCGTCCTCAACCGCCGCTTCGCCGCGGACGTCTACCTGGGCCTGGGCGAGATCCGGCTGCCGCATCCGGACGAGGCCGAACCGCTCGTCGTGATGCGCCGCATGCCGGCGGACCGTCGCCTGTCCCGGCTGGTACGAGAGGGGGCCGCCGTCGACGACGTCCTGCGGGCCGTGGCCCGGCAGCTTGCCGCACGCCACGCGGACGCGCGCCGCAGCCCGGAAGTGGACGTGCAGGGAACCCGCGACGCTCTGTCCTCGAGGTGGGAAGCGAGCTTCGCGCAGGTCCACGCCCTGGCCGAGGACGTCTCCCTGCCCGACGGCGTCGACGAGGTCGAGCGGCTGGTGCGCCGCTACCTCGCCGGCCGCGAGCACCTGTTCGCCACGCGTATCCGGCAAGGACGCATCGTCGACGGCCACGGCGACCTGCTGGCCGAGGACGTCTTCTGCCTCGACGACGGCCCCCGCATCCTGGACTGTCTGGAGTTCGACGACCACCTTCGCCACGTCGACGGCCTCGATGACGCCGCCTTCCTCGCCATGGACCTGGAACAGCTCGGCGCCCCGGAGTCCGCGGCCCACTTCCTCGCCCGGTACAGCGAGTACTCCGGGGACTTCGCGCCCCCGTCCCTGTGGCACCACTACGTGGCCTACCGAGCCTTCGTCCGTGCCAAGGTCTCCCTGATCCAGTCACGCCAGGGCGCGCCCGGTGCCGAGTCGGCGTCCCGGCGACTGGTCACGGCGACGCTGCGCCACCTGCGCACCTCCGCCGTCGGTCTGACGCTGGTGGGCGGGCTGCCGGGCAGCGGGAAATCCACGCTCGCCGGCGCCCTGGCCGACCGTCTGGGGGTGACCCTGCTCAGCAGCGACCGCCTCCGCAAGGAACTGGCCGGCATCCCGGCGGAGCAGCCCGCGGCGGCCGGCTACGGCGAAGGCCTGTACACGCCGGAGTGGACCGCCAGGACCTACGACGCCCTGCTCGACCGTGCGTCCACCCTGTTGTCCTCGGGAGAATCCGTCGTCCTGGACGCCACCTGGTCCGACGCGGGCCGACGCGCAGCGGCCCTGCGCACGGCCGAACGCACCAGCGCCGACCTGGTGGCCCTGCACTGCCGGGTCCCCGGCGACGTGTCGGCGGCCCGCCTCGGCTCCCGTCCTCCGGGAGCATCGGCATCCGATGCCGACGTCGCCGTCGCCACCGCCATGGCGGCCGAGGAGCCACCGTGGCCCGAGGCCGTCACGGTCGACACCAGCGGCCCCCCGGAGGCCGCGGTCGTCCAGGCGCTGGCAGCCCTGCGGCCGTGGGGCACCGGCCAGGCCCCCGTCTTCCGCCGCCCCCACCCGCGGCCGGACTGACGGACCCGGGCACGGCCCTCGGGCACGGGACCGTGGGCGAGGTGGTGGACGCCGGCACTGGGGTGCACACCCGGCGTCCCGGACAACAGGTGACCGTGTGTCCGTCGCGGCCTGCGCACACTGCCCGCCCTGCCGCGACACCCTGTACGGACAGCGCCGCAACGGCGGCGGATGGACCCCGGGCAATGTGATCCGCGGGACACAGGCCGAGTTCGTCCGCGTCCCCTCCGCCGACCACTCCACGCACCGGCGCCCTCGACGTCGTGCTGCACCGCGAGGCGCCGCGACCGCCCCGGTGGCGCGGGGTCGGCAGTCCCGCGCCGGGTCGACGAGAACACCTCTCACTTCACGTGGGCGACGAGGAAGTCGGCGCTGCTGGACAGCGTGGTGAGCTGTGGTGTGTCCTCGTCGTCGATACGCATGCCGGTCCGTTCGCCCAGGAACTCGATGTAGGTCAGGAAGTCCAGCGAATCCATCTCGAGCGCGTCCCGAAACGCCTCGTCGGGACCCAGCGTGGCCAGGTCGGCGTCGGGAACGGCCCGGGCGATCGACTCCTTGACCACGTTCAGCGCGTCGGTTCGGTTCACAGCTTCTCCGGGTTCTGCAGGAGACGGTCGAGCCTTCTCAGATAGCGGGCCCCGACGGCGCCGTCCGTCGCCCGGTGGTCCGCCGAGAGGGTGGCCGTGACGACGGGACGTACGCCCAGCAGGCCGTCGACGGCGCACGGCCGGTCGACCACCCGCCCGAAGCCGACCAGGGCCACCTGCGGCGGATGAATCACGCCGAACACGGTTTCCACGCCCTGGTCGCCGAGGTCGGTGACCGTGATCGTGGCGTCGGACACTTCGGAACCGCGCAGCCTGCCCGCGCGGGCGCGTGACACCAGGTCTTTCAAGGCGGTCATCAGCTCGGGCAGCCCGAGGGTGTCGGCCCGGTGCAGGGCGGGTGCGACGAGCCCCCCGCCACGAAGGGACACCGCCACGCCGAGATGGACGTCCTGAGCAGCGGTGAAGCGGTCGTCGGTCCAGAAGCCGTTGAGCTCGGGCACCTCGTGTGCCGCGAGGGCGGCCGCCTTGAGCAGCAGGGCCGCCGGAAGCAGCCGTTCGGACATCGGACTGCGCCGGTTGCGGTCGTGCAGCCAGTCCATCGCGGTGGCCATGTCGACGGTGGTGGACAGGTAGTAGTGCGGGATGTCCCGGTTGGCGCGGGTCATCAGGCGTGCGATCACCCGGCGCATGCCCGACGCCCGGTCCTCGGGAGGGTGGGAGGCACGCACGGCAGCGGCGGTCCGGCGCGGCGGTGGGGGCGCGGCAGCGTGACCGGAGGCCGCCCTGGCCACGTCTTCGGCGCGGATGGCGAAATCCTTGCCGGTGCCGGTCACCGCGGACAGGTCGACACCCAGCTCGGCGGCGCGTCGGCGGGCGAGGGGGGTGGCCCGTATGCGCGAGGGCCGGGCGGCGGTCGTGGCTGCCGCTGCCCGCTCGATGTCGGCCCGGGTGACACGCCCTGCCGGTCCGGAGCCGTCGAGGGCCGTGAGGTCGACGCCGCTCTGCTCCGCGAGGTGCCGGATCAACGGGCCCGCCTCGACGTGTCCGCGGTCCCGGCCCCCGGACGGCACCGGAGTGCGGGCAGGGGAGGGCTCGGAGGTTTTGGCGGGCCTCGCGTGCTCAGGGGCGGGCGGTGCCTGTGGTTTCCCCTGGGCCTTCCGGGCGCTCTCCGGTTCCCCGGGCACTCCTGCCGCCGGCTCGATCATCGCGAGCGGCGTGCCCACCGGTACCGTCGTGCCCGGCTCGACGAGCAGCCGCCCCATCGCTCCGCTCGCGAAGCACTCCACCTCGATCGTGGACTTCGCGGTTTCGACGACCGCGACCGGATCGCCTCTGCGGACGAGGTCGCCGGGTCCCACCAGCCATTCCACCAGCGTGCCCTCGTCCATGTCGGCGCCGAGTGACGGCATGGTGAACTCGCCCATGATCAGTCCACCGCCCGGTGTGCGGCCGCGACGATGTCGGCGGTCTGCGGCAGGGCGGCCTCTTCCAACTGCCGGGCGTACGGAATGGGCACCTCGGCGCTGCACACCCGCTCGACGGGGGCGTCCAGGTCGTAGAACGACTCCTCGGCGATGCGGGCGGACACCTCGGCGGCGAGACTCCCCGTGCGCCATGCCTCGTCGACGATCACCGCACGGTGGGTACGGGCCACGGACGCGGTGACGGTCGCACCGTCGAGGGGCCGCAGCGTGCGCAGGTCGATCACCTCGGCGTCGATGCCCTCGGAGGCCAGCCCGTCCGCCGCCGCGAGCACCTTGGGCAGCGAACCGCCGTACGTGATCAGGGAGATGTCGGTACCGGGCCTGCGGATCGCGGCATGGTCCAGGTCCACGGGGGCGGCCGGCGGAGTGAGTTCGCCGGAGGCGTTGTAGAGGCTGCCGTGCTCGAAGACCACCACCGGGTCGGGGTCGGCGAGCGCGGGGGCGAGCATGTGGCGTGCGTCCTCGAGCGTGGCCGGGGCGAGCACACGGATGCCGGGGATGTGCGCGTAGAAGCCTTCCAGGCTGTGCGAGTGCTGCGCCGCGAGCTGCCGCCCCGCACCCGTCGTCATGCGGATGACCAGCGGCACGGGCAGCTGGCCGCCCGACATGTGCAGCAGGGTGGCGGCGTTGTTGAGGATCTGGTCGAGGGCGAGCAGGCTGAAGTTGACGGTCATGATCTCGACGACGGGCCGCATCCCGGCCAGAGCGGCGCCGATGCCGGCACCCACGAACGCGGACTCCGAGAGCGGGGTGTCGCGGACGCGGTCCGGTCCGAACTCCTCCAGCAGCCCGAGGCTGACGCCGAAACAGCCGCCGTACCTGCCCACGTCCTCGCCCATGAGGAAGACCCGGTCGTCGGAGCGCAGGGCTTCCCGCAGGGCCTCGCGCAGAGCCTCCCGGTACGTCGTCTTCGCCCCCTCCGTCCCGTCGGCGCTCACGGTCGGTCCACCTCCTCGGCCGAGGTGCTCGTGACGTGGCGGAGCAGGTTCTCGACCGGCTCCTCCGGGGCCTGCTCGGCCGCTTCCACGGCGCGGTCGATCTCGTCGGTGATCCGCTGCTCGATCCGGGTGAGCGCTTCGCCGCCCGGCTCCCCGTGGTCGCGCATGCGGTCCGTCAGCCGGCCGATCGGATCCCGGGACTTCCACTCCTCGATCTCCGCCTTCTTGCGGTAGCGGTCCGGGTCGTACATGGAGTGGGCGCGGAACCGGTAGGTGCGCAGCTCCAGGAAGTGCGGTCCGGTGCCTGCCCTGATGCCCTCGACGGCCCGCCGGGCGGCCTGTTCGACGGCTTCGACGTCCATGCCGTCCACGGCCCAGGCGGGCATGCCGTAGGAGGCGGTGCGCATCGCCAGGTCGGTCTGCGCGTGCTCCCGGGCGAGCGCGGTGCCCATGGCGTACAGGTTGTTCTCGCAGACCAGCAGCAGGGGCAGGTCCCACAGGGCGGCGAGGTTCGCCGTCTCGTGGAACTCGCCCTCGGCGAAGGCCCCGTCGCCGAAGAAGCAGCAGGTGACGCGGGGCAGGCCGCGCATGCGGTCGGCGAGGGCGAGACCGGCGGCCAGCGGAAGTCCGCCGGCGACGATCGCGCTGCCGCCGTAGAAGCGGCGGCTCGCGTCGAACAGGTGCATGGATCCGCCCCGCCCGCCGCTGCAGCCGGTCACCTTGCCGTACATCTCGGCCATGACGGCCTCGGCCGTGAGACCGCGGGCCAGCGCGTGACCGTGTTCGCGATAGGTGGAGACGACCGCGTCCTCCGGTGTCAGCGCCTCGTTGACACCGACGGCGACGGCCTCCTCGCCGATGTAGAGGTGGACGAAGCCACGGATCTTCGCGGCGCTGTACAGCTCGACGCACCTCTCCTCGAAGCGCCGGATGCGCAGCATCGCCTCCAGCAGGTCCGTCCGGTGCCCGGCGTCCGTCCGGTCGGCCGGCGGCGGTCCGGCACCGGCCCTCTTCTCGGGTCCGGCCTTCCTGCCGGGCTTCGCGGGCGCCGCGTCCTTCCGGGGGCGGGCGGTGGACCGGGCCGCGCTCACGCTGATCCCTCCAAGGTCGACAAGTCGCCGGTGGGGAAGCCGAGTTCACGTGCACGCAGCAGTCGGCGCATGACCTTGCCGCTGCGGGTCCTGGGCAGGTTCTGGTCGAACGCGATCTCTCTGGGCGCGACGGCCGGACCCAGCCGCCGACGGGCGAAGCCCAGCAACTCGCGCTCCAGGTCCGGGGAGGATTCCACACCGGGGCGCAGCGACACGAAGGCCTTGACGACGTTCCCGGCCACGGGGTCCGGCCGGCCGATCACTCCGGCCTCCGCGACCGCCGGGTGTTCCATCAGCGCGCTCTCCACCTCGAACGGGCCGATCAGATGCCCCGCCGACTTGATCACGTCGTCGGCGCGTCCCACGAACCAGTACCAGCCGTCCGCGTCCCGTCGCACCAGGTCGCCGGTCAGATACCAGCCGTCGGTGAAGGCGGCGTCGTAGCGCTCCTTGTCGTGCAGGTAGCCGCGGAACATCGACGGCCAGCCGGGACGCAGCGCCAGCTCGCCCTCTTCGTCGGGGCTCCGCACTTCCGTGACCCGGCCGCCGCCGACCAGCGCCCGGCCGTCCTCGCCGGTCCTCAGCACGGTCGCCTCGACGCCGGGCAGCGGGCGGCCCATCGAGCCGGGCCGGATGTCGCAGGCCGCGTAGTTCGCGATCATGATGCAGCCGGTCTCCGTCTGCCACCAGTTGTCGTGCACCGGCAGGCCCAGCACGTCACGGCCCCATACGACGGCCTCGGGGTTGAGAGGTTCCCCGACGGAGGCGATGAAGCGCAGGGCCGACAGGTCGTGGGAGCGCGGCAGGTCGTACGGGCCCCGACGTGGTGTCGCACGCATGAGCATGCGCAGCGCGGTGGGCGCCGTGTACCAGACGCTGACCCGCTGCTCGCCGAGGATCCGGTACCAGCGGCGGGCGTCGTAGTCACCCTCGTCGACGACCACCGTCACACCGTGCGCCAGCGGGGCGATGATGCCGTACGACATGCCCGTGACCCAGCCGGGGTCGGCGGTGCACCAGTACACGTCCCCGGGGTGCAGATCGAGCGCGTACGCGGCCGTGGCGTGGTGGGCGACCACCGCCTCGTGGACGTGGACCGCGCCTTTGGGAGTGCCCGTGGTGCCACTGGTGAAGTGCAGCAGGGCCATGTCTCCGGGCGAGGTCGGCGGGATCGTGAAGGTGTCCGCGGCGGCGGACATCAGCGCGTCGAAGGAGAGGGTGCCGGGCAGATCCCCGGCGCCCGGCCCGACGATCAGGACGTGCTCCAGGTCGGGCAGCGGGTCCCGGCGGTCGGCCACCTTCTTCCGGTAGAGGGCCGCCGTGGTCACGAGCACCCGGGCGTCGCCGAGACGCAGCCGCTGCTCCACCGGGTCGGGGCCGAACGCGGAGAACAGCGGGCAGAGCACGCCGGTGTTCTTCAGCGTGCCCAGCACCGCGGTGTAGAGCTCGGGGCAGCGGCCGAGCAGCGTGAACACCCGGTCGCCGGGGCCGACGCCGAGTGTCCGCAGCACGTTCGCGAAACGGGCCGTGCGCCGGGCCAGCTCGGCGTACGTGACATCGGTGACGGAGTCGTCCCGGGCGATGCACCGCAGGGCGACCTTGTCCGCCCGGTCCGAGGCCGCATGCCGGTCCACCGCCTCGTGCGCGATGTTCAGCCCGCCGCCGGGCAACCCGGCCAGCGCGTGGCGGGCCTGAGCCCAGGTGAACGCCGAGCGGGTCCGTTCGTAGTCGGTGAGACGGGGCGGAACGACCGGTGCGGTGTCCTTGTGGATCGTTTCCCAGTCCATGGGTGCTCCTCGCGGCACTGCCCTTGATCTCCAGGGTCGCGGAGCACGGCGCGTGTCGCACGTCGGCCAGGTGAGCACGGCCCGATGCGGGCGGCAGCCGCGGTCGTCGATGGAACCGAGGGCCGCCCGCTTCTTGCGGGCCCTCATTGCACGGTGCGCGGTTTCGCTCCGCTTCTCCGTGTCTCCTGTGACCCTCGGCTCCTTTCCATCACACCGCCGACCACCCGCCGGCTGTAGGGCCGGACGGTCCCGACCGGGAGGGCCGTCCGGCCCCCGGTCGGACCCGCGCCACCGGTCCGCGCGGAGTTCCCCGGCTGTACCCGTCGTCCAGCCGTCGACCGTCCCCCCCCGTCACGGAAGCCGCCGAACCGTCCGCCCGTCAGGCGGAACACGCTGCGCGCCCTCCTCGCCCTGCGGCCCCCGTCGCGCCCCGGCGTCAGCCGTGCGGGACGACGGCGACCGGGAACTCGGCGCGATGGCCGGGGCACCCCTCTCCGGCTGTCACGCTCGGTTACTATGCTCACTTCATACCGGAGGCCGGAAGCGAGGGCCGTACCGCCGTCGATGGACTGCCGGGGAGACGGAGGGACGGGCATGCCGGTCGGAACTCCCCGGATTCTCCCCAGGACCGGTCGGGGAGGTTTCCCCGAATCACACCGCGTGGGAGCTGGTCGTGGAACGTAAGGTGAACGAGCTGTGGGGCCTCGGAGAATGCTGAGAGAGGTCGCCGCGGGCCGCTACATCGCGCCCCTGCGGTCCGGTGGCTCCGTGCCCGGGATCGTCGAGGCCGACGACCTCGGCACGTACGTCGTGAAGTTCACGGGGTCCGCGCAGGGGCGCAAGGCGTTGGTCGCCGAGGTGATCGTCGGCGAGCTGGCCCGTGCCCTGGGGCTGCGTTTTCCGGAGCTGGTCCTGGTCCACTTCGACCCGGCGATCGCCGCCGGCGAGCCCCACCAGGAGGTGCGGGAGCTGCACTCCGCCAGCGCCGGGATCAACCTCGGCATGGACTACCTGCCGGGCGCGCGGGACTTCACGCCCGAGGTCGCCGAGGTCTTCCCCGTCGATCCGGTGGAGGCCGGGCGGATCGTCTGGCTCGACGCGCTCACGGTGAACGTGGACCGGACCACGCACAGCTCCAATCTGATGGTCTGGCCGACGCTCGGCGTCGCCCCGCCGCGCCTGTGGCTCATCGATCACGGGGCCGCGCTCGTCTTCCACCACCGCTGGGCCGCCTCCGACCCGTCGAAGGCGTACGACTTCCGTCACCACGCCCTCGGCGGCTACGCACCCGACGTGCGCGCCGCCGACGCCGAACTGGCTCCCCGGGTGACCGAGGAACTGCTGCGGTCCATCACCGCCGAGGTGCCCGACGCCTGGCTGGCCGACGACCCGGACTTCGCGACGCCCGACGCGGCCCGCGAGGCGTACGTGGCGTACCTCCACGCGCGCGTGCGGTCCTCGCCGGCGTGGCTGCCGACCGACTTCCCCGCCGCGGAGGAGCTGGCCGAGGAGAACGCGCGCCGGGCGGCCCGGACCCGGCAGGGCCGCCCGGACTGGCTCAAGAGCGTCCCCGACCTGCACGGCAAGCCGGAGGCGGAACGGGACTGGTCGGTGCATCTGGGATGACCGGCGGGGTGGACCGGAGACCTTCCGGGCCACCCCGCCGTGGCGGGCCGCGCGGTGGGCGTCAGCCCTGGAGCCGCTCGTACGCCGGCAGGGTGAGGAAGTCGGCGTAGTCCTCGTCGAGGGAGACCTTCAGCAGCAGGTCGTGGGCCTGCTGCCAGTGGCCCGCCGCGAAGGCCTCGTCGCCGGTCTCGGCGCGGATGTTCGACAGTTCCTCGGCGGCGACCCTGCGGGCCAGTTCCGCGGTGACCCGCTCGCCGTTGTCGAGGACGACACCCGCGTTGACCCACTGCCAGATCTGGGAGCGGGAGATCTCGGCGGTGGCCGCGTCCTCCATCAGGTTGAAGATGGCGACCGCACCCGTGCCGCGCAGCCAGGCCTCGATGTAGCGGATGCCGACCTGGACGGCGTTGACCAGGCCCGCGTACGTCGGCTCGGCCTCCAGGGAGTCGATCGCGAGCAGGTCGGCGGCGCTGACGTCGACGTCCTCGCGCAGCCGGTCCTTCTGGTTCGGCTTGTCGCCCAGCACCCGGTCGAAGGACTCCATGGCGATCGGGACCAGGTCCGGGTGGGCGACCCAGGAGCCGTCGAAACCGTCGTTCGCCTCGCGGTCCTTGTCGGCGCGGACCTTCTCGAACGCGATCTTGTTGACCTCCGGGTCCCGGCGGGACGGGATGAAGGCCGCCATCCCGCCGATCGCGTGCGCGCCCCGCTTGTGGCAGGTGCGCACGAGGAGTTCGGTGTACGCCCGCATGAACGGGGCCGTCATCGTGACCGCGTTGCGGTCCGGGAGGACGAACCTGGCGCCGCCGTCACGGAAGTTCTTGATGATGGAGAACAGGTAGTCCCAGCGTCCCGCGTTCAACCCCGAGGCGTGGTCGCGCAGTTCGTAGAGGATCTCCTCCATCTCGTACGCGGCCGTGATCGTCTCGATGAGGACGGTGGCGCGGACGGTGCCCCGGGGGAGGCCCAGGTGGTCCTGCGCGAAGACGAACACGTCGTTCCACAGGCGGGCTTCCAGGTGGGACTCCGTCTTCGGGAGGTAGAAGTACGGGCCCTTGCCGAGGTCGAGGAGACGCCGGGCGTTGTGGAAGAAGTACAGCCCGAAGTCGACCAGGGCGCCGGGCACCCGGGTGCCGTCCGGGGCGGAGAGGTGCCGTTCGTCCAGGTGCCAGCCGCGCGGGCGCATGACGACCGTCGCCAGCTCCTCGGCCGGGCGCAGGGCGTAGGACTTGCCGGACACCGCGTCGATGAAGTCGATGGTCCGGGTGTAGGCGTTGATCAGGTTGAGCTGGCCGAGGACCACGTTCTCCCAGGTGGGCGCCGAGGCGTCCTCGAAGTCCGCGAGCCAGACCTTCGCGCCCGAGTTGAGGGCGTTGACGGTCATCTTGCGGTCGGTGGGGCCGGTGATCTCGACGCGCCGGTCGTTCAGGGCCTCGGGGGCCGGAGCCACCCTCCAGGAGTCGTCCGCGCGGACGGCGGCCGTCTCCGGGAGGAAGTCGAGCGTGGAGGTGCGGGCGATCTCGGCACGGCGCTCCGCGCGGCGGGCGAGGAGTTCGTCACGCCGGGGCGTGAACCGCCGGTGCAGCTCGGCCACGAAGGCGAGGGCCGCCTCGGTGAGGACCTCCTCCTGCCCGGGCAGGGGTTCGGCGTCGACGATGGCCAGCGGGGACGGCGCTGGTGCGGACATCAGCTGTCACTTCCTTCAGGCGGGCGCTCTGGGCAGTGGATAGTAGTTTCCTCATCGTGGAAGTTCAATGGTTTGTTGATGTCGAGGTACTCCGGGCCGGGCCGCGGCGGCGCCGGGTGTCACCCTTTCAGTCGAGGCGGGTCAGGTCCTCCTCCGTGTCGATGTCGTAGGGCTCGGCCACGTCCCCGCACTCGACAAGAGTGATCCGGTCCGCGTGCTCCTTCAGGTAGGCGCGCGCCCCCCGGTCCCCGGTCGCGGTCGCGGCGACACCGGCCCAGTGTGCGGACCCGAACAGGACCGGGTGACCGCGTGCGCCGGCGTAGGTGGCCGAGACGAGCAACTCCCGGGGCTCCCGAGCGGCGCGTGCGCCGAGTACCCGCGCGACCGCCTCCGGCCCGATCCCGGGCTGGTCGACCAGCAGGACCAGCGCGGCCCGTGCGTCCGTGCCGGTCAGCGAGGTGAGCCCGGCCCGCAGGGACGAGCCCATGCCCTGCTGCCACGCGGGGTTGTCGACGAGCACGCAGTCCGGCAGTGAGGCACGCGCGCGTACCTCGTCCGCCCCCGCGCCGAGCACCACGTGGACGCGCTCGCAGCCGCCCTCGCGCAGGGACCGTACGGCGTGCTCCACGAGCGGTCGTCCCCGGT
This sequence comes from Streptomyces sp. M2CJ-2, assembly GCF_016757295.1. Classification (NCBI taxonomy): domain Bacteria; kingdom Bacillati; phylum Actinomycetota; class Actinomycetes; order Kitasatosporales; family Streptomycetaceae; genus Streptomyces; species Streptomyces sp. M2CJ-2. The sequence continues at coordinate 108,617 of NZ_JAESIF010000019.1, forward strand.
GCGCCAGCAGCGCCTTGGGGCGTCCGCCCAGCCGCCGCCCGCCGCCCGCCGCGAGCAGCAGTCCCACGACCCGTTCCGGGACCGCCTGTTCGGCGTCCGGACTCCTCCGGTGTGTTCTCGGTGTCGTCACGGACTCTGCATACCGCACCTGCCGCCGGGTGTCCGTACGGCGCGATGTCACGCTGTGGAGCATGCCGATGACGCAGCGGACTGGCGCGGAGGGGGCGGGGTGGCGTTTACTGGCGCGCACCGGCGACGGGGGCGGCGAGGCCGGTGGGGAGAGGCGCACCGCGGTGCGTGAGGGGGAGGACTGTGTTGCGGAGCGTAGAGCAAAGGCGTGCGGGCGGCAGTCGTCAGGACGATCCACGGGTGACGGAACTGCGTTCCGCCGTGTCCCGGCTGCGGCGCCGACTCGCGGCCCATCCCGTGGAGTTCCCTGATCGGAGCATCGCTGAGGAGGAGCTGGCCGCACTGGACGCCCTGGTGGCGGACGGCGGTGCCGAGATCCCCCGGTTGCGCCGTTCCCTGCTGCTGATCGCCGGCGCGATCGGCTCGGTGAGCGCACTGGGGCCGGGGTTGCGGGAGGTGCGGGACGCGGTGGAACTGTTCGGGCCGTCACCCCGGGACTGACGAACGGACTTGCGGGACGTCCTCGGAAAGGGGGCGTGCGCGGGCGCTGAGATCGAGGGGCGGCGGATCTTCGGGGTGGCCGACCGGATCGGGCAACCGGATCGGGTGGCAGGGTCGGCCAGGTCAGGCTGGGTCGGTCAGGTCGGGTCGGTCAGGTTGTCGGGCCGCCGCCCGGAGTGGTGAGCACCTCGGAGAGTTCCCTGGCCGCCTGCTGGAGCACCGGCACGATCCGTTCCGTGGCCGACTCCGTGACCCGTCCCGCGGGGCCGGAGATCGAGATGGCCGCGGCGGTGGGGGAGTCGGGCACCGGGACGGCGAGGCAGCGCACGCCGATCTCCTGCTCGTTGTCGTCGATGGCGTAGCCCTGGCGGCGCACCTCGTCGAGCGCCGCCAGGAAGCCCTCCGGCGTGGTGATGGTTCTGTCCGTCGCGGCGGGCATCCCGGTGCGGGCGAGCAGGGCCCGTACGTCCTCCGGCGGGAAACCGGCCAGCAGGGCCTTGCCCACCCCGGTGGAGTGCGGCAGGACGCGCCGGCCGACCTCGGTGAACATCCGCATGGAGTGCTTGGACGGCACCTGCGCGACGTACACGACCTCGTCCCCGTCGAGCAGTGCCATGTTCGCCGTCTCGCCGGTCTCCTCCACCAGTTGGGCGAGGCAGGGGCGCGCCCAGGTGCCCAGCAGCCGCGAGGAGGACTCGCCGAGCCTGATCAGGCGCGGGCCGAGCGCGTAACGGCGGTTGGGCTGCTGGCGCACATAACCGCACGCGACGAGGGTGCGCATCAGGCGGTGGATGGTCGGCAGGGGCAGCCCGCTGCTCGCCGACAGCTCGCTGAGACCGACCTCGCCGCCCGCGTCCGCCATCCTTTCGAGCAGGTCGAAGGCGCGCTCGAGGGATTGGACCCCGCCGCCGGAGGCGGACCGGACGGAGCCGTTGGTGCTGGCGCTGGACGTCGGCACGGCGCGTTTCCTTTCAGGGCTGCGGGAAGGGAGAAGCCTACCCGGCGGCCGGTGGGCTGCCTGATGGCGTGTTACTGCGTTCTGCTTGCCGGAAGTCTAATTCCGCTTCCTGGAAACATCCAGGGAGTGGTGGTCGGCCGTCGTCCGGGCAGTGTGCCCCTTGACGGCGCGGGAGGGGGAGTGAAGACTCCTTCAACAGAAAGTTGAACTCTCGGGAAGCGCGCCGGTGGAGGGGGGAGGGCACGGGTGTCCCACACCGAACGGGTGCTGCGCTCGACGCGCGTCGTCACCCCCGGGGGAACACGGGCCGCTTCGGTCGCGGTCGCCGACGGCACCATCACGGCCGTCCTGCCGTACGAGGCACCCGTCCCCGAGGCGGCCCGCCTGACGGACCTCGGTGACGACGTTCTGCTGCCCGGCCTGGTCGACACTCATGTGCACGTCAACGACCCGGGCCGTACCGAGTGGGAGGGCTTCTGGACCGCCACCCGCGCGGCGGCGGCCGGCGGCATCACCACGCTCGTCGACATGCCGCTCAACTCCCTCCCGCCGACGACGACGGCCGGTCATCTGCGCACCAAGCAGCGGGCCGCCGCGAGCCGGGCCCATGTCGACGTCGGCTTCTGGGGCGGCGCCCTGCCCGGCAACGTCCCGGACCTGCGCCCGCTGCACGAGGCCGGGGTCTTCGGCTTCAAGGCGTTCCTGTCGCCGTCCGGCGTCGACGAGTTCCCGCACCTCGGTCCGGAGCAACTGGCCCGCACCCTGGCGGAGGTCGCCGCCTTCGACGGGCTGCTGATCGTGCACGCCGAGGACCCGGAGCACCTCGCCGCGGCCCCGCGGTGCGGCGGCCCGAAGTACGCCGACTTCCTCGCCTCCCGCCCGCGCGACGCCGAGGGCACCGCCGTCGCCCTGCTCCTCGCGCAGGCGAAGCGCCTCGACGCGCGCGTGCACATCCTGCATCTGTCCTCGAGCGACGCGCTGCCGCTGATCGCCGAGGCCAAGTCCGACGGGGTACGCGTCACCGTCGAGACCTGCCCCCACTACCTGACCCTCACCGCCGAGGAAGTGCCGGACGGCGCCAGCGAGTTCAAGTGCTGCCCGCCCATCCGCGAAGCCGCCAACCAGGACCCGCTCTGGCGGGCTCTGGCGGACGGCGTCATCGACTGCGTGGTCACCGACCACTCCCCGTCCACCGCGGACCTCAAGACCGCCGACTTCGCCACCGCCTGGGGCGGCATCTCCGGCCTCCAGCTCAGCCTGCCCGCCGTCTGGACCGAGGCCCGCGGACGGGGGCACGGCCTGGAGGACGTCGTGCGCTGGATGTCGACGCGCACGGCGGAACTGGTCGGCCTCGGCACCCGCAAGGGCGCCATCGCGCCCGGCCACGACGCCGACTTCGCCGTTTTCGCCCCCGACGAGACCTTCACCGTCGACCCGGAGGAGCTCCAGCACCGCAACCGGGTGACGGCGTACGCGGGCAAGACCCTGTACGGCGTCGTGAAGTCCACCTGGCTGCGCGGCCGGCGCGTCATGACCGACGGCGAGTTCACCGAACCGAAGGGCCACCTGCTCACCCGCGTCCCCTGACGCCGGCCACCACTCGGCGTCGCATTCCGGTCGACCTCGAATTCCGGCTTCCCACCCCCGAAAGGCAGGATCGGACCACCGTGACGGCGCAGCATCCCTCTCCGTTGCCCCGCTTCAGCGGCCATGCGGCCCCCTACGGCGGCGGTGACCCGTACGCGGACTACCGCACCGCCGACTTCCCCTTCGCCGACCTCACCGATCTCGCCGACCGCCGGCTCGGCGCCGGTGTCGTCGCCGCCAACGACGAGTTCTTCGCCCAGCGCGAGAACCTGCTGCTGCCCGAACGCCCCCTGTTCGATCCGGAGCACTTCGGGCACAAGGGCAAGATCATGGACGGCTGGGAGACCCGGCGCCGCCGCGGCCCCTCCGCCGAACAGCCCTGGCCGGCGGACGAGGACCACGACTGGGCGCTGATCCGCCTCGGCGCGCCCGGAGTCGTCCGCGGCATCGTCGTCGACACCGCCCACTTCCGCGGCAACCACCCTCAGGCCGTATCGGTCGAGGGCGCCTCGGTGTCCGGTTCCCCGGCACCGGAGGAACTGCTCTCGGCCGGGGTGAGGTGGACGACGCTGCTCCCGCGCACCCCGGTGGGCGGCCACGCCGCCAACGGCTTCGCCGTCTCGGTCGGGCGGCGCTTCACCCACCTGCGGCTGTCCCAGCACCCCGACGGCGGCATCGCGCGCCTGCGCGTGTACGGCGACGTCGTCCCGGACCCCGGGTGGCTGGACGCCCTGGGCACCTTCGACGTCGTCGCCCTGGAGAACGGCGGCCGGGTCGAGGACGCGTCCGACCGCTTCTACTCACCGGCCGCGAACACCATCCGGCCCGACCGCTCCCGCAAGATGGACGACGGCTGGGAGACCAGGCGCCGCCGGGACCGGGGCCATGACTGGATCCGCTACCGGCTCACCGGCCAGGCGCGGATCCGTGCCCTCGAGATCGACACGGCGTACCTGAAGGGCAACAGCGCCGGCTGGGCCTCGGTGTCGGTGCGGGACGCCGAGGGCGGCGCGGGCGGGGACGACGGCTGGCGGGAGATCCTGCCCCGTACCCGTCTCCAGCCCGACACCGGCCACCGCTTCGTCCTCCCCGTCCCGGCGATCGGCACGCACGCGCGCGTGGACGTCTTTCCCGACGGCGGCATCTCCCGGCTGCGCCTGTTCGGTTCGCTGACCGAACAGGGCTCGACCGCCCTGGCCGACCGCCACCGGGAACTGGACGGCTGAACCGCCGGGCCCCACCGCCCCCCGGCGGGTCGGCACATCACGGCTGTGGGGCGGTGGCCGGCCGTGTGCCGCGTGGGCCGACCGAGTGGTGACCCCGGGGCCCCGGGCGTACCGTCGTACGGTGGACTCCCGAAAGGGCGACCCGGTACGACCGGTAGCCGGTATGGCCGAAAGTCGGCATGACCAGTAGTCCGCGGCCGGGTTCCGTACCGCAGACCACCGGCCAGGACTCCCCCGGCAGGGGCAGCGCGATGGCCCTGCTGGTCATCGCCTCGTGCCAGTTGATGGTGGTGCTGGACATCACCATCGTGAACATCGCCCTGCCGCACATCCAGCGTTCCCTGGACTTCTCCACCACCAGCCTGTCGTGGGTGGTCAGCGCGTACACCCTCACCTTCGGCGGGCTGCTGCTGCTCGGCGGCCGGGCCGGCGACATCCTCGGCAGACGGCGCGTCTTCGTCTTCGGCGTCCTGCTCTTCGCGCTCGCCTCCCTGCTCGGCGGGCTGGCCCAGAACCCCGGCCAGCTCCTCGCCGCCCGCGCCCTGCAGGGCATGGGAGGCGCCATCGCGTCCCCGACCTCCCTCGCCCTGATCAGCACGACCTTCCGCGAGGGGCCGGACCGCAACCGTGCCTTCGGGGTCTTCGCCGCGGTCTCGGCGGGCGGCGGCGCGATCGGGCTGCTCGCCGGCGGAGTCCTCGTCGAATGGCTGAACTGGCGGTGGGTGCTGTTCGTCAACGTTCCGATCGGGCTCCTCATCGCTCTCGCCGCCCCGCGCTGGATCAAGGAGTCCGAGCGCCACCCGGGCCACTTCGACATCACCGGCGCGCTCACCTCGACCGTGGGCATGGTGCTGCTGGTCTACGGGTTCATCAGGGCCGCGCAGGACGGCTGGCGGGACGCCCTCACCCTGGCCTCGTTCGGCGCGGCCGTCCTCGTCCTCGGGACGTTCGTCCTGGTCGAGAGAAGGTCCCGGCAGCCGATCACCCCGCTGCACATGTTCGCCGACCGCAATCGCGCGGGCACGTACGGCATCATGCTGTGCCTGGCCGCGGCGATGTTCGGCATGTTCTTCTTCCTGACCCTCTTCGTGCAGGACGTGCTGGGCTTCAGCCCCCTCCGGGCCGGCCTGGCCTTCCTGCCGGTCAGCGCGGTCATCGCGATCGGTGCCGGGCTGGCCTCCCGGTTCCTGCCCGTGTACGGGCCCAAGCCCTTCATGGTGGGGGGCGGCGTCCTGGCGGCGGCGGGCCTGGCCTGGCTGACCCTGACCGACGTCCACTCCACCTACGTGGGCAGCATCCTCGGCCCGATGCTGGTGTTCAGCCTCGGCATGGGCATGGAATTCGTCTCGCTGACCCTGATGGCGCTCTCCGACGTCCGCACCGCGGAGAGCGGCGCGGCCTCCGGCCTCCTCAACGCCACCCAACAGGTCGGCGGCTCACTCGGCCTGTCCATCCTGGTCACGGTGTTCGGTACGGCGAGCACCAATGAAGCGGAGAAACAGATCCCGCGCTTCCTGGCGCAGGCGACCGTGGCCGAACGCCTGCGTTTCCAGCGCACCGGGGAACTCCCACCGCCCTGGGGCGACGAGATCCTCGCCCACGGGATCTCGGCCGCGTTCACCACCGCGGCGATCTTCGCCGTGCTCGCCGCGCTGATCGCCCTCGTGGCCATCCAGGTCCGCCCCTCCGACCTGCGACGCCTCCAGGGCGGCACGGGGCCCGGCCCGGTGTGAGGCGGCGTTCCCCCGACCCGCCCGGGACGCGCGGTCCCGATGTGCCGTGCCGTCACTCGCCGGGCAGCGCGAGCAGCCGTTCGATCGTGCGCAGGACGCCGTCCTCGTTGTTGGACGGGGCGACATGACGGGCGCGGTCCAGGACGTCGGGATGCGCGTTGGCCATGGCGAAGGACCATTCGGCGGCGTCGAGCATCTCCAGGTCGTTGAGGTAGTCGCCGAACACCAGTGTCTGGGCGGGGGTGATGCCCAGCTCCCGCTGGACGCGGCGCAGGGCGGTGCCCTTGTCGGCGGTCCGGTTCATCACGTCGACCCAGTGCTCGCTGGAGACGACGACCTGGTGGGTGGAGGTGAATTCGGTCAGGGCCGGTGCGATGGTGCGGGCCGCGGGGGCGAAACCGAATATCGCGATCTTGTTGATCTCGTCGTCGACGACGGTGGCGTCCGCGACGCTTCGGTGGGCGACGTAGTACTGCTCGACCTTGGCGAGGAAGGCCGCGTCGGTGCGCTCGGTGTAGGCGTGGCGCTTGCCGCAGACGACGACGCCGACGTCCGTGCCGTCGTCCGCGAGCCGGCGCACCGTCCTGACGAGCCGGGCGGCGACGGCGGGGTCCAACGGGTCGGAGGCCAGTTCGACGCCGTCGCGGACCACCTGGGTGCCGTTCTCCGCGATGAAGACCATGCCGTCGTCGAAGCCCTCGAACAGACGGGCGAGGGTGGCGTACTGACGACCGCTCGCCGGGCTGAACAGCACCCCGCGCTCACGCAGGAGCGACACCGTCCGGCGCAGCCGCCGCGGCGGGTTCCCGGCGTCGTCCAGGAGGGTGCCGTCCATGTCGGTGACGACGAGCCTGATGTCGACCGGCGCACCGGGCAGGTGGGGGAGGTCGGCGGACGCGGTGGGCGCGGTCATGGACGGATCCTGTTCTGCATCTTCTTCTGCATCTTCGGGGACGGTTTCGGCAGGGCCGTGCGCCCATTCTAGTAAGGACCCTTGCCCAATCCGTCGGGGCGGTCGACGCCCCCTGGTGCGCACGCGACGGGCCGGTCTTCCGGGCCGCGGCGGCACACCGAGGAGGGGCGTCAGCACACCCGGGGGTTCCCGGACCTCATCCGAAGGGCGAGGCCGGCCCGCCCGCGATCTCCATCAGCCGTACCGCTCTGCGCTCCCGCCGGGACACCTCGCACGCCTCCGCGACGCGCAGCGCTTGCAGGGCCTCGCGCCCGTCGCAGGGGTTGGCCCGCTCGCCCCGCACCACCTCGACGAACGCGATCAGCTCCGCCTCGTACGCAGGCCCGAAACGCTCCACGAACCCGGTCCACGGCTTGTCCGCGGCCGGCGGCCCGGTCGGCTCGGTGGACGCGATCGGCGTGCGGTCGTCGAGGCCGACCACGATCTGGTCCCGCTCCCCGGCGAGCTCCATGCGCACGTCGTAGCCCGCCCCGTTCATCCGCGTCGCGGTGAGGGCGGCGAGTGTGCCGTCGTCGAGGGTGAGGAGCGCCGCGCCGGTGTCCACGTCGCCCGCCTCGCGGAACATGGCCGGACCGGCGTCGGAGCCGGTGGCGCAGACGTCCACGACCTCCCGGCCGGTCACCCAGCGCACGAGGTCGAAGTCGTGGATCAGGGTGTCCCGGTACAGCCCGCCGGACTGCGGCAGACACCCGGGGGGCGGCGGCTCCGGGTCGCTGCTCATGGCCCGTACGGTGTGCAGCCGGCCCAGCCGCCCCGAGCGCACCGCCTCACGCGCGCCCAGGTAGCCCGGGTCGAACCGGCGCTGGAAACCCATCTGGAGGACGGTCCCGGCCGCCTCGACCTCCGTGACCGCTTGTAACGTCCCGGCCAGATCCAGGGCGATGGGCTTCTCGCAGAACACCGGCAGCCCCGAACGGGCCGCCCGGCCGATGAGTTCGGCGTGGGCGGACGTGGCCGTCGTGATCACCAAGGCGTCCACCCCCCAGGTGTAGATCTCGTCCACCCCGGGCGCCGCCGTCTCGCCGAGCCGCTGGGCGAGTGCCTGGGCCCGAGCCGGTTCCGCGTCCGTGAGGATCAGGGAACCGACGTCGCGGTGCCTGCTGAGTGTGTGGGCGTGAATGGTGCCGATACGGCCCGTACCGATGACCCCGATGCGCATGGGAACAAACTGCGGCCCGCGCCCCTCCCTGTCAATGCGTATGTCCGGACAACCGAACTACACGACTTCCCGTCAACCACGCGTGGGACTACGCTCGGCCCGTGCCGAAACCAGGAGTGGACCCGACCGTGCAGCTGGAGCTGAGCGTGGACCGCGGCTCCCCCGTCCCGCTGTACTTCCAGCTCGCCCAGCAGCTGGAGGCCGCCATCGAGCACGGCAGACTGACCCCCGGGAGCCTGCTGGGCAACGAGATCGAGCTCGCCGGCCGGCTCGGCCTGTCCCGGCCGACGGTCCGACAGGCCATCCAGTCCCTCGTCGACAAGGGGCTGCTCGTACGACGGCGGGGGGTGGGCACCCAGGTGGTGCACAGCCAGGTCAAGCGCCCCCTGGAGCTCAGCAGCCTCTACGACGATCTGGAGTCGGCGGGCCAGCGCCCGACCACGAAGGTCCTGGTCAACACGGTCGTCCCCGCGTCCGCCGAGATCGCCGCGGCCCTCGGCGTGGCCGAGGCGGGCGAGGTGCACCGGATCGAGCGGCTGCGGCTCGCGCACGGCGAGCCGATCGCGTACCTGTGCAACTACCTGCCGCCCGGGCTGCTCGACCTGGACACCGGGCAGCTGGAGGCCACCGGCCTGTACCGGCTGATGCGGGCCGCCGGAATCACCCTGCACAGCGCCCGCCAGACCATCGGCGCCCGTGCCGCCGGTGCCGTCGAGGCCGAGCGGCTCGGTGAGGAGACGGGCGCCCCGCTGCTCACCATGCAACGCGTGACCTTCGACGACACCGGACGCCCCGTGGAATTCGGCACCCACACCTACCGGCCCGGCCGCTACTCGTTCGAGTTCCAGCTGCTGGTGCGGCCGTGAAGCCGGTGCGAGCCGGTGTGAACGTCCCGGTGAACGCCGGGTGACGTGAGCCGATCTTCATCACATTGTCCGGACAATGTGACCGGCGCCGGGGTCGGGGTGCAGATGGGGGCGTTGTTCCCGGTACGGGGCCGTCGGCAGGCGGCAGGAGGCCGCCGCGAGCGGCCGGCGTCACGCGATGCCTTTGCTCCCGAGTACGCCACCCAGGGTCACCGTGAGGCAGAATCGGCGGCAATGAGCACCTACCGCGACCTCACACTGCCCAGGGCGCTGAGTTCCGCTCGGGCGGGCGCAGCCCCCGTCGGCTCCCGCCGTGCACCCGTGCTCCGCACGGTCGGCACCAGGGAACGCCGCTCCCACCTGTCGGCACCGCGCGTACCGACCGTCGGCATCGACATCGGCGGTACGAAAGTGATGGCGGGCGTCGTCGACGCCGACGGCAACATTCTGGAGCGGCTCCGCACCGAGACACCGGACAAGTCGAAGAGCCCGAAAGTCGTCGAGGACACCATCGTCGAACTGGTGCTGGACCTGTCCGACCGGCACGACGTGCACGCGGTCGGCATCGGCGCGGCCGGCTGGGTCGACGCCGACCGCAACCGCGTGCTGTTCGCCCCGCACCTGTCGTGGCGCAACGAGCCGCTGCGCGACCGGCTCGCCGGACGGCTCGCCGTCCCCGTCCTGGTCGACAACGACGCCAATTCCGCCGCCTGGGCCGAATGGCGCTTCGGCGCCGGGCGCGGCGAGGACCACCTCGTGATGATCACGTTGGGTACCGGCATCGGCGGCGCGATCCTGGAGGACGGTCAGGTCAAGCGCGGCAAGTACGGCGTCGCCGGCGAGTTCGGGCACATGCAGGTCGTCCCCGGCGGCCACCGCTGCCCCTGCGGCAACCGCGGCTGCTGGGAGCAGTACAGCTCCGGCAACGCACTGGTCCGGGAGGCGCGCGAACTGGCCGCAGCCGACTCGCCGGTCGCCTACGGGATCATCGAGCACGTCAAAGGGAACATCGCCGAGATCAGCGGCCCGATGATCACCGAGCTGGCCCGTGAGGGCGACGCCATGTGCATCGAGCTCCTCCAGGACATCGGCCAGTGGCTCGGCGTCGGCATCGCCAACCTGGCCGCCGCCCTCGATCCCTCCTGCTTCGTCATCGGCGGCGGGGTCTCGGCCGCCGACGACCTGCTGATCGGCCCCGCGCGGGATGCCTTCAAGCGCCACCTCACCGGCCGCGGCTACCGCCCCGAGGCCCATATCGTCCGCGCCCAGCTCGGTCCCGAGGCCGGCATGGTGGGCGCCGCCGACCTCGCCCGCCTGGTCGCCCGCCGCTTCCGTCGCGCCAAGCGCCGCCGGGTCGAGCGGTACGAGCGCTACGAGCGGTACGCGGAGGCCCGCCGGACCCCCCAGGAGACGCTGTGACGGGCGACCTCCTCCCGCAGACCCCGCAGGACCGCTTCCCCGGCAGGCCCCGGCCGCCCGAGGGCCGCCGGCGCATGATCCGCCGCAGGGCGCTCACCCTGCTGATCATCGTGCTGCTCATCGGCGTCCCGGCCGGGTACCTGGTGATCTCCGCGAACCAGAGCCGCGCGAGCGGCAAGGACAAGGAGGCGAGGTACTCGGCCGACGGCCTGACCCAGGGCTGGCCGTCGAAGCTGCAGCGCCGCCTCTACCAGGTGCCGGTCCCGCACCCGGCCTGGTGGGTGGCCTCCTACGAGACCAACAACTGGAAGACCAGCCGCCTCTACGTCGAGTTCGAGACCACCGACGCCGGGCTGAGCGCGTTCCTCACCAGCATGGGGGTGCAGCAGGACGAACTGAAGCGGGACGAGATCACCATCAGCGACCGCGACCAGGAGATCACCGGCTGGAAGTTCGACCGCCCCGGCCTGTGGTCCGGGCTCGTCAACGAGCAGAAGGACCCCGCGCCGACCCAGGATGTCGTCGTCAACCACGGCAAACCGGGCTTCCCCAAGGTGTACGTCGTCTCCCGGACGGTTCCCTGACCCCGCGCCGCCCCCGCCGCTCCCTCTTCCCCCTCGCCCCGACCGCCGGCCAGGGCGCCGGGACCGATTGTCAGTGCCCGTCCGTAGAGTCGAGGACGGCTGGGGTGACCACGCGGGCGGAGCGGGCAGGAGCGGGTGGGAGGTGACAGGACGGATGAGCGAGGGGGCGACCGTGACGGCCGAGCGGCGCACGGCCGGGGCGGAAGACACGGAGATCGTCGCGATCGTCGAGGGCACTGAGGGCACTGAGGGCACAGAGTCGACGGAGAGCTCCGTCGGACTCGCCGCGGTGTTCCTGCCCGCACCCCTTCCGCGCGACGGACGGATCGCCTTCTACGACCCCGAGGGCGATCCCGTGGAGCCCATCGACCCCGCCGACCCCGCCGACCCCACGGATCCCAGGATTTTGGCCACCCCCGCACCGGAGTCCGCCCCGCGGACCCGGCTCACCGTCACCCGCCCGCACGGCGCCGGGGTGCGGCGGCGGACGGTCAGCGCCCACTTCCTGCCCCTCGACGAGGCCCTGCCCCTGTTGGTCCGCGCCCGGCACGACCCCGCCGCCCACCCCGCCACCGCCTGCTGGGGCGCCGCCGCCCTGCACGCGCTGCGGCTCACCGCCCGCGGCCGGCTGCTGCCCGGCCTGACGCCCACCGGTCACGACGCCTGGCGGGCCGGCCCGCTCGACCCCGACGACGTGGCGCACCTGCGCGCGGTGGCCGCGGCCCTGCCGTTCGAGGGGCACGCGGTCCCGCTTCCCGGCTCCGGCCCGTTGCGGCTGCCGGAGCCGGAGGCACTCGTCCGCGCCTTCCTCGACGCGGTCGCGGACACCCTGCCCCGTACCCCCGCCGCGCCGTACGCCTCAGGGCTGCCGTTCGCCGCGCAGAAGGCCCAGCGGCTGCCCGGTGCCCACGACTGGGCCGCCGAGGTCGCCGCCGGAATGGACGCCGGGGTGCGCGTCTCGCTCCGTCTCGACCTCTCGGCGTACGACGTGTTCGACCTGTTCGACGGCACCGACGAGAGCGCGGCCGGCGACGGCGCGCGCGGGGCCGGTGCGGCGATCGTCCAGGTGCACAGCCTCGCCGACCCCACCCTCGTCGCCGACGCGGCGGCCCTGTGGGCGGGCACGGCGGACAGTGCGTTCGGCCCCCGCGCGCGGGTGGACGCGGCCCTCGCCGTCCGCCGGGCGGCCCGTGTCTGGGCCCCGCTGGACCGGCTCTCCGACCAGGACGTACCCGACGTGCTGGCCCTGTCGGAGGACGAGGTGAACGACCTGCTCGGCGTGGCCGCGACCCGGCTCGCGGCGGCCGGTGTCGCCGTGCACTGGCCCAGGGACCTCGCCCAGGACCTGACCGCGACGGCGGTGGTCCGGCCGGCACCCGGTTCGGCGACCGACGGGAGCGGCTTCTTCGAGAGCGAGGACCTGCTGCGGTTCGGCTGGCAGCTCGCGCTCGGCGGCGATCCGCTCACCGAGGCAGAGATGGACGCCCTGGCCGAGGCCCACCGTCCGGTCGTCCGGCTGCGCGACCAGTGGGTGCTGGTCGACCCGGCCCTCGTCCGCAAGGCCCGCAAACGGGAGCTGGGTCTGCTCGACCCCGTCGACGCGCTGTCCATCGCCCTCACCGGCACCGCGGAGGCCGACGGCGAGACCGTCGAGGCGGTCCCGGTCGGGGCCCTGGCGGTGCTCCGCGACCGCCTCACCACCGGCGTGCAGCCCGCCGACCCGCCGCCCGGACTCGACGCCACCCTGCGCGACTACCAGCTGCGCGGCCTGGCCTGGCTCGACCTCATGACCTCCCTCGGCCTCGGCGGCTGCCTCGCCGACGACATGGGCCTGGGCAAGACGATCACCCTCATCGCGCTGCATCTCAAGCGGGCCCGTACCGAGCCGACGCTGGTCGTCTGCCCGGCCTCACTGCTCGGCAACTGGCAGCGGGAGATCACCCGGTTCGCGCCCGGCGTCCCCGTGCGCCGCTTCCACGGCCCGGACCGCACCCTGGACGACCTGGCCGGAGGCTTCGTCCTCACCACCTACGGCACCATGCGCTCGGCCGCCCCGACGCTGGCCGCGCAGCGGTGGGGCATGGTCGTCGCCGACGAGGCGCAGCACGTCAAGAACCCGCACTCGGCCACGGCCAGGGCGCTGCGCACCATCCCGTCCCCGGCGCGCGTGGCGCTCACCGGCACCCCCGTCGAGAACAACCTCTCCGAGTTGTGGGCCCTCCTCGACTGGACGACCCCCGGGCTCCTCGGCCCGCTCAAGTCCTTCCGCGCCCGGCACGCCCGCGCGGTGGAGAACGGCGAGGACGAGCAGGCCGTCGAGCGCCTCTCCCGCCTGGTGCGGCCCTTCCTCCTGCGGCGCAGGAAGTCCGACCCGGGCATCGTCCCCGAACTGCCGCCCAAGACCGAGACGGACCACCCGGTCCCGCTGACCCGTGAACAGGCCGCGCTCTACGAAGCGGTGGTGCGCGAGTCGATGCTCGCCATCGAGACCGCCCAGGGCATGGGCCGCCGCGGCCTGGTGCTGAAGCTGCTGACCGCGCTCAAGCAGATCTGCGACCACCCGGCGCTCTACCTCAAGGACGAGCACGCACGGGCCGGCGGCGACCGCCCGGCGGCCCGCTCGGGCAAACTGGCCCTGCTGGACGAACTGCTGGACACCCTGCTCGCCGAGGACGGATCGGCCCTGGTCTTCACGCAGTACGTCGGCATGGCCCGGCTGATCACAGAGCATCTGACCGGGCGCGCGGTCCCGGTCGAGCTCCTCCACGGAAGTACGCCGGTACCGGAGCGGGAGCGCATGGTGGACCGCTTCCAGAGCGGTACGACCCCGGTCCTGGTCCTCTCCCTGAAGGCGGCCGGCACCGGCCTGAACCTCACCCGCGCGGGCCATGTCGTCCACTTCGACCGCTGGTGGAACCCGGCGGTCGAGGAGCAGGCCACCGACCGCGCCTACCGCATCGGCCAGACCCAGCCGGTCCAGGTCCACCGCCTCATCACCGAGGGCACGATCGAGGACCGCATCGCCGAGATGCTGGAGACCAAGCGGGCCCTCGCCGACGCGATCCTCGGCTCCGGCGAGGCGGCGCTCACGGAACTGTCCGACCGCGAACTGTCCGACCTGGTCTCCCTGCGGAGGACGCCATGACGCCCCGCCCGTCCGATCAGGCGCGGGAGGCCCTGCGGGCGGCCCGCCGGCGCGCGAACGACGAACCGGAGGACACCGGCACTCCGGACCGGCACCCCGCGCCCGTCCCCGACCCGGGCCCGGACACCGGCGGGCACGGGCGGTCCGCGGGCCGGGAGCAGCGCCCGGGCGACGTGGCCCGCGACGCCCTGCGCAGGGCGGTACTCGCCCGACGCGCGGCGGGAGCGGGACGCTCCGAAGCGACCGGGCCCGCGGACGCGGCGGGGGAGGAGGGCACGGAAGCGGAGGCAGGCGACGGGGGCGCGGACACCACCGCACCGTCGACGACCGGCTCCCCCCGAAACCGGCCGACCACGTCGGACCGGCCGCTCGCACCGGACCCGTCGGACCGGGCCGGCCGACGCCCCGGTGACATCGCGCGGGAGGCCCTGCGTTCGGCCCGGGAGGAAGCGCAGCGCGCCCGCCCGGAGACCGCTGACCGGGAGACCGCTGACCGGGAGACCGACGACCGGGAGACCGACGACCGGGAGACCGGCGCACGGGAGTCCGGCGCGCGGCGCGCCGGACACCGTGCCGGGAGCACACCGTCGGGCACCACCTCCCGGGTCCCGCGCACCACCCGGGGCGACCGCGCCGAGAGCGCCCGGACGAGCGAGCGAGTGGCGAGCGGCGGAGCACACCAGGTACGGGAGCTGCTCACCGGCGCCTTTCCCGCACCCCCCGACGCGGACGAACCGGGCCCGGAGCCCGACGGAACCCGCCACGAGCCCCCGGCACCCCCGGCACCCCAGGCGTCTTCCGCCCCGCCCGCCTCCCCGCCGTCGCACGCCCCCCGCTCCATGGCCGCCCCCGCCCGCGACGGCGAACTCCGCCGCACCTTCCCCGCGTTCCCGCCCGACACCTCGGACGGCCCGGGGTTCGCCGAGACCTGGTGGGGCGACGCGTGGGTCACGGCGCTGGAGAAGGGCGCGCTGGACGCCGCGCGGCTGGCCCGCGGACGCCGGTACGCGCAGCGGGGGCACGTCGACGCCGTCACCGTCACCCCCGGGCTCGTCCTCGCCTACGTCCAGGGGAGCCGCCCCCGCCCGTACCGGGTGCAGGTGCGGCTGCGCACGTTCGGGGACGCCGACTGGGAGCGCTTCCTGGACACCGCCGCCGACCGGCCCGGCCACATCGCGGCCCTCCTGGAAAAAGAGCTGCCCCAGTCCCTCGCCGACTGCGGGGTCCCGCTGCTCCCCAGCCCCGGGGACCTCGAACCGCGGTGCAGCTGCCCCGACTCCGGGCACCCCTGCAAGCACGCCGCCGCCCTCTGCTACCAGACCGCCCGGCTGCTCGACGCCGACCCGTTCGTACTGCTCCTGCTGCGCGGCCGGGGCGAGCGCCAGGTGATCGACGCCCTGTCCCGGCGCAGCGCCGCCCGCGCGGCCCGCGCCGCCCGGGGCAGGGAACAGGAGCCCCTCCCCGGAGTGCGGGCCGGTGAGGCCGTCGCCCCCCGCCACCTCCCGCCGCTTCCGGCACCGCTGCCCCCGCCCCCGCACCCCGAGCAGCCGCCCGTCTACCCCGCGTCCCCCGGCGGCCCGGACCCGTTCGCGCTCGACCAGCTCGCCACCGACGCCGCCGCCCGCGCCCACACCCTGCTCACCACCGGCCGCGACCCCGTCGGCCGGCTCACGCTGTGGCAGGACGCGGTACGGCTGGCCGCCGCCCGCCCCGGCTCCGGGCTCACCGCGGCCACCCGCGCGCTGTACTCCTCGCTCGCCCGAGCGGCCGGCCGCACCCCGGCTGAGCTGGCGCGCGCGGTCGCCGCGTGGCACCAGGGCGGCCCGACGGGACTCGAGGTCCTGGAGGACCCCTGGGACCCGCCGGCCGGCCGTTTCGACCGCGCCCGCCCCCTGCTCCTCGCCGCCGACCTGCCCGCTTTCCGCCCCTGGCGCAACCACCTCACCCATCCCCGTGGACACGTCCAGATCCGCCTCGGCCGGGACCACCTCTGGTACGCGTACGAGTCCGAACCGGGCCACGACGACTGGTGGCCCCGCGGCACCCCCGACCCGGACCCCGTCGGCGCCCTCACCGGCCTGGACGCCCCGTAACCCGGAAAGCGTCCCGCGCATCCGCGGCGCGGCCCCACCACGACGGAGAGGCCCGGCGAAGCCGGACGCGGCCGGTACGCATTGCGTGTTCCGTCCGTACGCGGCAAGTGTTTCGGCCCGGGCGAGTCACACGCTGTAAGGGCGCGCGGCGCGGCCCTCGCGCAAGGTCGTTCCCCACCACGTCAGCTGATCAAGCATGACGGTGGCCGCCTTACCGACGGTGTCGGCATTGCGCGGGGAGCCGTCGTCGGAGAACTGCTCCCAGGCGTTGTGGAAGCTCAGGGTGTCGCGCAGAGTGACGACGTGCATCTCGGCGAAGACTTGGCGCAGTTGTTCCACCGCGCGCTGGCCACCTGCCATGCCGCCGTAGGAGACGAAGGACACCGGCTTGGCGCGCCATTCTGAGTACACGCAGTCGATGGCGAGCTTCAGGGAGGCGGGGTATCCGTGGTTGTACTCGGGAGTGATGACGATGTACGCCTCCTGGCGTTCGATGCGTTCGCGCAACCGCGGCACCGTCTGCGGTTCCTCCCCCGGGCCCAGGCTGAGCTTCAGCTCCGCCAGCAGGGACGGTTCTGAGAGGTCGATGACGTCGACCAGCATGTCGTCGCGTTGACGGGCCTGGGAGACGACCCAGTTGGCGACGGTGTCGGCGAAGCGTCCCGGGCGGACGCTGCCGATGACGACGCCGACGTGAAGGGGGCTACTGAGCATGGGGCCTCGATTCCTGGGTGGGGTCAGGGCGGCAGGCGAGCCCTGGACCAGCGAGTCGCTTTGCTGCGCCGTTTCCGCGAGAGCGGAGACATCCGGAACCTAGAACCTCAACCGCGCCTGAGGTCAAGCACGTTCAGTTCTTCACGGTGGCCTCTCGGCATACGACAGATTCGGTACTCGAGGCACCAACCGTCAAACGTGCCCTTCATCACCTTGCTGTCCACGGCTGCCGCAACCATTCTGTCTATCGATCAACTACGTAGCTTGGCGTACATGAGTTGTGGACATTGTGTGACGGAAGGCGCTCGCCCGAGGGGTGTTCCTTCATCCAGGACGAGCCAGAGGGAGGTTGCCGTTGGGATGGGGGCCGAGGCTTCCCTCGTAGCGCTGGATCTCTGACACCGCGGTGCACGGGCCTGTGGTGGTTGAGCGGTATCACAGTGCCTGGGAGAGCTCTGCGCGGTCCGGTACGCCTCTAGGCCGAGTGCAACGCTGGGGCCGAGGAGAGCATTTCGGCGCGACCGAAGTGGTCGGCGGGAACAGGACCGAGCGCGGTGCCCCGTGCACCGTGTCGGCCCGAGCCCGTGGCTCCAGCGGCCGCGAACCGCGCGAACAGCGAGTCGTCGACGAATTCGGCGTCGAGTCCCTTCTGCAGCCGCTGTCCACCGCAGTTGTTCCTCCTCGGGGTCCGTGAGGGCGACGAGGTGCGCTGAACCTCGACGCGGCCGGGCACCGGAGTCGGCCTCGCCGCCCGGGTGGCCGGACGTCGCAGCGGTCCGACCGGCCGCGGCGCCGGCGACCGCACCGGACGCAGGCGAGAGGGCTCCACATCTCCCGGACGGGACGCAACCTGGGGGCCGGCATGGCGCAGGCGGTCACCGGCGCGGGGCACTCCATGCCTCGCCTCAGTCATCGCCCCGGACTGCCGGCGTGGCCCCGGCTACGCGGCGGACGTCCGCCGTCACTTCGGTGCCCATGCCGACGTGCGGACCGGGAGGGCCTCTTCACACCGAGGTGTACGACACCTGGCGGCCGGCGGGTGTGTGCTCCCCCAGAGCTCCGCTGAGCGCCCGGCACGACGGAGGAACCGGAGCGGGGCCAGAGCCTCGCGTGATCACACATGGCTGACGGAGGGGCGGACGATGGTGGTCGACAGCCGGTACCCGGCTGATTCGAAGGGTGACGGACAGTGGGGCCGTGCCAACGGCCCGCCCGGCCAACAGCACGCAGGGCCGCTGACTGCGAGACACATACGGGTTCTCCTGGCGGGGGAGCACCGGTTACTCCAGGACGCGATCGTCGGAATGCTGGCATTGCAAGGGGACATTCGTGTACTCGCAGCGGTCGCGAACCCGTCTGACGCCCTCTACCTGGCAACCGAACTACGGCCTCACGTCGTCCTGCTGGAACCCTGGTCGGAGCCGGGAGCCGTTCACCACACCGTGCACGCCCTGCGGGGCCTGGTGCCTCATACCGCCATCGTGCTGACCCCGACCACCTGTGTCGTCGATTCATCGACACTGCGGGCCGTGCACCGGGTACTGCCTCGCGACGCGGGGCGGGATGTACTGCTCAAGATGGTACGCGCGCTGGGTCCGGGAGACGCGGAGAGTTCCTCTGGGACATCCATTCCTCCGCTCTCCCGGCGTGAGTCCGAGGTACTGAGTGCAGCTGCGAAAGCGATGACCAATCATCAGATCGCACGACTTCTGGGCATCACCACCGGCACAGTCAAGCGCCACATGCATGCCGTCTTCCAGAAGTTGGGAGCCGTGTCCCGGCTTGACGCGGTCGCGAAGGCCTACCAAGCGGGGCTGCTGGGGGTGGACCTCCTTCCGGCCGACGCGGAGCTGCTCGGCGCGTTTCGGGGAGCGGTGGAACCGGGCACCGACGGGCTCCGCAGGATTCCTACCGGGGGAAAGGTGACCGGTCCGCAGTGATGTGCCCGTCGCCGTGGTCCCACCGTGCCGGAGGGCACGCCCGGCGAGCGTCGTGCAGGTGTATTTGTCGTTGATCTTGCCGACCGCATACGTAGTTGGGAGAGCTCTGTAGTACCTCACCGAAGCCTGTTCCAGAACGCCTTGGCCGCCTCCTCTGTCCTGAAGAAGCATGGAGGAAGCTTCCGCAGTGCAGGGGAGGCACGGCCAGGGCGGAGAACGGTCGGGTCCGGTGTCGGCATGGGCCCGAACCGTCGCGCCGCGTGGAACAGAGGAGGGAGCCTCAATCGTGCGCAAGGTGCTCATCGCCAACCGTGGCGAAATCGCTGTCCGCGTGGCCCGGGCCTGCCAGGACGCCGGCATCACCAG
>NZ_JAESIF010000190.1:0-2295 GCF_016757295.1 Streptomyces sp. M2CJ-2
AGCACTTCCTGGCCTTCACCAGCATCGCCTGCACCCTCATCTGCTACCGCAGACTCGCCAAATGAGATGACTTCTTATCACCGAGCCGGGGCCGGCGTCGGCGCAGTGCGTTGGCGTAGACCTGCCCGAACTTCGCGCACCAACGCCGGATCGTCTCGTACGAGACGAGCACACCGCGCTCGAGCATCAGCTCCTCAACCTCCCGGAAGCTGAGCGGGAAGCGGAAGTACAGCCACACACAGTGGGAGATGACCTCCACCGGGTACCGATGCCCTTTGTACGACGGTGGCGCGCTGCCCACGGACGGCTCCTCCTCGCATGACCAACCCGAAGATCCTCCCACTCGGTCAGCCAACGTGACAGCGCCTCTTCCTGTTCTCGCTGCGGCTGTCCTACTCCGGCAAGGCGGTGCACCGGGTGTTCGCCTCCTGCGGCCAGGAGGCGTTCTTCGAAGGACATGTGCACGCCTTCCGGGGAGCTGGGCGGCATCCCCCGCGGTCGGATCCGCTACGACAACCTGCGGGCCGCGGTCGAGAGGGTCCTGGGCCTGTCGAGGGCGCGGGTGGAGAACGACCGCTGGACGGCCTTCCGCTCGCACTGGGGCATCGATGCCTTCTACTGTCGTCCCGGCATCGAGGGCGCCCACGAGAAGGGCGGCGTGGAGGGGCAGATCGGCTACTACCGCCGCAACCACTTCGTCCCCGTCCCCGAGGTCGCCTCGCTGACCGAGCTGAACGCCATGGTCGACCAGTGGGACCTGGACGACGAAGGCCGCCGCCTGCGGTCGAAGACCCGCACCATCGGCGAGTACTTCGCCCTGGAACAGCCGCTGCTGCGGCCGCTGCCGAGGGAGGTGTTCGAGACCGGGCGGTGGTTCACTCCGCGGGTCAACCGGTTCGGCCAGGTCACCGTGCGCTGCAACGGGCTGATCACCGGTGACGGTCGCCAGCTGGACGACGCCAGCTGGATGCTACTTGGTGACGCGCGCGAGGCGGGCTACCGGCCGTGTGCGCGCTGTGGGTCTCCTGAGTGACCGTGTCCAGAGCCCTCGTCTTGGGAGGAGACGAGGGCTCTGCTGTGCGGTGGGGTGGTCCGCGGGTCGACAGGCGGTACCCGTCGACAGGCGGGGCCTCACCCATGATGGTGGGGACGTCGTCATCCGGCTGCGACTCCGTCTTCGTCGTTCATGCAGCCAGGATGGCAGGCGGTCACGTCTCTTCGGGCCAGCGCGTCAACGTCGGCACTGCTGGACAAGCCCGGCGAGCTGCCGCCACTGCTGACGCTCGGGGAAGCGCGGGCGCTGCTGTACGTCGCGCATCTGCTGGGGTTGGGAGATGCCGCCGCGGCGGACGCTGCCGGGGAGATGGAGATACGCCTGGAGCATCGACTGAAGGTCATGTTCCCGGAGTAGGACATCTTGTTGAAGACGGTGTACTACGACCGGTGAATGCACGAGCGCCCGGCCTGCTCCTATGCGGCCGGGCGCTCGGGGTTTGGTACCACGCCGCAAATTGGCTGTCCCCTCTGTCCGCCTCTCGATCAAGGCGGTACAGCTGGTATGGGCGGCTGCTGGGCTACTGCTCCTTCGGCCACTGGTCATGGTTATGCCCGCAGGAGGCCGGCCGGATGCACTTCTGGCAGTGCCGACATTCGCTGCGTGTGGAGTCGGCATTTATGGGGGTGCCGCAATCGGCGCACCTCTTGGTGGGCGTCGGGGCGTCGTGGTTCATGGACCTCCTCGATGCTGGGCGCGGCTGGTCCGCGGTGGCCTTTGAAAGACACTCGAGGGGCACGGAGGGTTGTAAGGCGACATTATGCCCGGCGTACGATCGGTGCACGTGGCACACACCTTCGGACAGCTCCAGGACGCGTACGATCGGCCGACAATGCGGGCGAGCCTGCCTGAGCCTGGATCCACCGTGCGATAGCCGTTCTGCGGACGACGAAATGAGAAGAGGTGCCCGCTGACCTGGGATGATGGGAGTTCCTACGCCCTCATCAGTCCCACGAAGCAAGGCACCTCGTAAGTGAAAGTCTCCCACAGCCCGGCAACGCTGTTCGCCGCGTTCGACGACCCGGACCTGATCGCGCATGCCGGGCTGGTCCCGACGATCCGACTGGCCGAGCGGTGCGGTCTGCCCCGGTTGGTGGCCGAGAAGGTGAGGCTCACCGGCGCGAGGAACGGTGCCGGTACGGCAGCCGACGCGAAGGCCCTGTCGAGGCGCTGTCACGTTGTTGAGGGTGTGAGTGCCTGACGGGGTGTCGGGTGTGGTGGGGCCGGGTTCCGGCTCCGTG
>NZ_JAESIF010000191.1:0-2256 GCF_016757295.1 Streptomyces sp. M2CJ-2
TCCAGGCGGCTCCTCAGGGCGATCTTCAGAAAACGAACGTTTTCTGGAGAGACTGTTGGGGTGCCGCACTGTTCGGCTTTTGCGGGCCGGTCGCCCCTGGGCCTTCCCGATACGGCCTGTCATTCTCCCGCACGGACGATCATCTTCCCCATGTTGTCGCCCCGCAGCGCCCCCAGGAAGGCGGCGGCGATGTTCTCGAAACCGTCGACCACCGTTTCCTGCGGCACCAGTGCTCCGGAGCGTATATGCGGGACCGCGAAGTCCTCCAGGAGCGACTGGGCGTCCTTGTGGTCGCGGACCAGCACGCCTTCCAGGCGCAGGGACTTTCCGACCACGTCGAAGAGGTTGCGCGGGGCGGGCGGGGGTGTGTCGAGGCAGTGGTACTGGGCGATCGCCCCCACCCAGGCGATGCGGCCGAAGTCGCGCAGCGAGCCGATGGCAGCCTCCAGGTGGTCGCCGCCGACGTTCTCCACCGCTGTATCGAGACCGTCCGGGGCAGCCGAAGTGAGCAGGTCGGAGACCGGGCCGTCGTGGTAGTCGAAGGCCGCGTCGAAGCCCAGGTCCTTCACCAGCCGCTCGACCTTCAGCGGTGATCCCGCGCTGCCCACGATGCGACCTGCGCTCATCAGCCGGGCGAACTGGCCCACCGCCGTGCCGACGCCGCCCGCCGCGGCGGACACGAAGAGGTCCTCCCCCGGCTGCAGCTGCAGGGTGCGAGTCAGAGCCACGTACGCCGTCAGGCCAGTGCCGCCCAGGACGGACAGGTAGGCGGTGAGGGGCACGCCGGCATAGCGCGGCAGCACCCGCACCGTCGAGGCCTCCACCAGTGCGTGGGTGCGCCAGCCCTTGCGGTGCAGGACGAGGTCGCCCGGGGCGAGGGACGGGTCGGCGGAGGTCAGGACGCGGCCGATGGTGCGGCCTTCAAGCGGTGCATCCAGGTCCCACCAGCTCACGCCGTCAGGAAGGCCGGCCTGATCCATCAGTTCACGCATGTAGGGGTCGACGGACAACAGGATGTTCTCGACCAGGGCCGTGCCGGGCGACGGCGCGTCGAGTACGTGCTCGGTGAAGGCGAAGTCCGACAAGGACGGGAAACCGGAGGGGCGTGCAACCTGGTGCACGGCCTGTGCTGTGATCGTCATGGTCACGACGCTACGGAGGACCCCCGGGCTCGGGCAGACCGTATTACTCATGGCTCTACCGCTGGACATGAAAGGCACTCATGGCCGAGCTCACCCCCGCCGAGCTGCGCATCCTGCTGTCCGTGAGCGACGAGGGCGGCTTCACCGCCGCCGGGACCGCTCTTGGCATGACCCAGTCCGCTGTCTCCCATGCCGTCCGCGGCATGGAGCGCAAGCTCGGCACGGTGCTCTTCGACCGCGCCCGCACCGGCGCCACACCCACCCCGGCCGGTGAGCGTGCTGCCGCGCACGCCCGCCGAATCCTGCGGCTGTACGAGGTGATGGTCGCCGAGGTCCGCGCCGATAACGCCACGGGCGCTGTGCTTTCCGGGCCGCTGCGCGTGGCTGCCTTCCGCAGCGCGGCGCTCCACCTGCTCCCGGACGCCTTGGAGCGACTGACCCGACGGCACCCTGGCCTAAGCCCGGAGGTCCGGGTGGTCCGGGACATGGGCCCCGGGCCGGCCGGTGAAGTAGCTGATGGGCGCGCCGATCTGGCGATCGCGACGCTCGGCGGGTCTACTCCCATGCCGACAGGATTGATCACGGGCGATCTGCTTGAGGAGGCATACGCCTTGGCCCATCCCAGCGGCCACACGGCTCCTCGCAGTCTGCCGCTCGTCGACTGGCAGGAGAACTGCTCCTCCTACACCGCCGCCTGGTGGTCCGCCCAGGACTGGCTGCCCCCCGCCACCATCACCGCCGAGGACGACGGAACGGTACTGGCTCTGGTCGCTCAAGGACGGGGCATGGCCGTCATGCCCGAGCTCTCGCTGCGCGACGCACCCCCATCCGTCGAGACCGTCGACCTCGGCCCCGACCGCCCCACCCGACGTATCGGCTACGCCACGACACCGGAGCTGGCACGCACGGCAGGGGTCCGCGCGTTCATACGGGAATTGCGAGCGGGAAAGCCCAGTGCGCTCCCCGGGCGGACGCCCGGCCTGCACCGGGGACAGTGAACGGCCCAGGGTGCACCGGCTGTCAGTCTTCTTTCTCGTCCTCTGCCGCGCCCGGGGCTCGGAAGGGGCGCAGGCCCTGGCCGGGGCCGCTGGCGGTGATGTTGAACAGGTAGCGG
>NZ_JAESIF010000192.1:0-2252 GCF_016757295.1 Streptomyces sp. M2CJ-2
CAGGCCGTATCGCGCTGACCTGCGACAACGACGCCCCGGACCCATTCATGTGCCCATCAACTGATGAACTCGGGGGAAAATACGTGAACGCATGAGAACTACGGAGGGGCGTTCTCTCAGGCCAGGCACCCTGCGACCGCTGTTTCCGCAGGTCACAGCCCCGCCCAGGGAAAACTCCTAAAGCGGGTGTCGCAGGTTCGAATCCTGCCGGGGGCACAGAGAAACACCAGGCCAGGGGCCCTTCCGTCCAGCGGACGGGAGGGCTCCTGCGCTTGCGGCGCAGATACGGCAAACATGCCGTGCGCGGATGGTGGGGAGCCGTGCAGGACGCCCGCCAAGGACGAGCCGGCCCGGCGCCGGCACGAGAAGCTGGTCGAGCGCCTTGAGGCGCTGATGCGGGCCGCCCTCAAGCCCGAATGCCAGAGGGCTACCCGTTCAGCGGGGGCCGGAGTGCGCTCTGCGGCTTTCCCCTTCGCAGGTCAGAACGGTGGCAGACCTGAACGGACCCCCGGACGAACGTTTGGAAAGCGTGCTGGGTGCAGCCCCTCACGAGTTCGAATCTCGTATCCTCCGCCAGTGCCTCACCGACCACGCACGTTGAAGGGCCCCACCGCGAGCGGTGGGGCCCTTCAACGTGCGTGGTCTCAGTTGCCGTTCCGGCGGCTGGGCGCTATCGGCCGTTGAGCCGGGTGAGACACACGGCGCAGTACACGGCGGCGGCGCACGGCCGTATCTACGGCGAGGTCGTCCTCCGCATTCTTTGCCGAGCACTGCGCCGGGGCAGCAGGGATCGAGTTCGCGATCAGGTGAGTGGGCTGGAGGTTCCCGGCGCAGGGGCCTGGTAGGCCGTTAGGCTCCGCTTTCGGCGCTGCGGCTCAGGCGAAGACGCATCAGCCGCGCTGCGCACACCACCACGGGTACGGCGACAGCGGGCACGGTCCACCACGGGATGCCGATCCACACCGCCGGCAGGCCCACCCCGAAACAGACCGCGATGGTGGTGAGGAGCAGCCGCTTACCGTACGGGTTCCAGGTGAAGGGCTCGTAGCCACAGGGCCTGACCAGACGCACCGCGCCGAACACGAAGGCCTGAGCCGCGAAGAGCCCGGCGAGCACGCCGATGGCAGCGGTCATCTGGAGCTCGTCACGGGGCGCCTCCGAGGTGTTCTGCCGTATACCGTCCTTGCTGAGCACCACGATGTCGCGGCGCCAGGCGGTGGCCTCGACCCGGTCGCCGGACTCGAGCCGCTTCAGGAGCGGCCCGGGGTCGCCGAAGGACACGGTTCCCCGCCAGGAGTCCTGGTCCGTCAGGGTCGCCCTGTAGGAGGAACCCTTCCCGCCGTTCCCGTTCACCGTCTCCTCCACGGTGAGGTGCCAGGTACTCAGGCAGTCCGTCCGCCCCCGCTCCATCGCACGGGAGGAGCACGGCTCGGCCGCACGGTAGTCCCGGTAGCGCTCGCTGTCGGAGGGCAGCCACCAGCCGAACACCCAGTGGCAGGCTGCTGCCGATATC
Organism: Streptomyces sp. M2CJ-2; assembly: GCF_016757295.1. NCBI lineage: Bacteria > Bacillati > Actinomycetota > Actinomycetes > Kitasatosporales > Streptomycetaceae > Streptomyces > Streptomyces sp. M2CJ-2. The sequence continues at coordinate 1,514 of NZ_JAESIF010000192.1, forward strand.
AGGGACAGCAGGATCAGCAGCACGCCCGTGAACCGCGTCCGCCCCGGCGACCGCCGACCGGCACGGCCCTCGCTCGGCAGCCTGCCCGTGCTGTACGTCGTACCCGTCACCCGTGTTGTCATCGTCTGCCTCCTCCGCCCCAGCTTTCATCAACCGGAAGCGGGAACACCACGAGGTCGGACGGCAGTCCGGGAGAGACAGTGGCTTCCGTATTCAAGCAAGCGCAGCCGCGATGGGGCCCTCGAGGGGTGGGATCGGATCGCGGAATCCGAGCCGGAGACGTCGTGGTGGGTGCGCCCCACCAGATTCCGCGCTCAGAACTGAGGCGGGGAGATCCAACCGGCCGCCGACAGCCGTCGTGCTTTCTTCGGGGCAGCAGCGAAGTAGCAGCAAGGACCCAGCGTTGCGGTACAGCGTCAACGGCCCCTGATGACCGCAGTATCAGCGCTGCGGACCGCAATGACCGTGCAGTCAGTGGTTCGGGACGAAGAGGTCGTGCCAGACCCGTGCCAGATCCTGCGGGGAACCACGGGGAACTCCGGGGAACCAGCCGACCGTCCACTGGGCACCGACACCGCTCCACCGCAGGTCAGGCCAGAACAGGCCCGAGATGCCCTTGGCTTCCCAAGCTGATGGCCTACCTCCCGCCTTGCCCTCAAAGGAGCTACGCCGGGCCAACGCCATCCTGAAGTCCGCCTCGGCTTTCTTCGCCGCGGAGCTGGACCGCCCACTGCGCTGA
>NZ_JAESIF010000193.1:0-2247 GCF_016757295.1 Streptomyces sp. M2CJ-2
GGGTGCGGCTCCTTCCAGGGGACAGCTGAGCTGGGGATTTACTGATCCGGGTGTGGGCGGGGTGGTGTCGTCTCTACCGTGCCGGTAGAGGAGGCGGTGCCGGATGGGCTCGTTGATCGGGGAACTGGAAGAGCGGCAGGCGGCGGTGCGGTCCCGGGTGGCCGAACTCGAGCAGGAGATCGCTGCGTTGACCGTGCGGCTGGAGGCCGAGCGGAACCGGCTGGAGCGGTTGACCGTGACGCGGGAGACGCTGGACGAACTCGCGGCCGAGGGAGTGGCCGTTGATGCGGTCGTGCCGCCGTCGGTCGAGGTCGAGCCGGTGGGCGGGGGCCGGGTGGTGGGAGTACAGACCGTGACCGTCTGGCGGGAGGGTAGGACCAGCGCGGATCTCCCGCCGGTCTATCGCGACATCGTGGACGTGATCGACGATGCGCCCGATCCGGTGCAGGCGAAGCAGATCGTGCCGCGGATCGGCCTGCCCGCGCAGACGTCGAAGATCGAGGGGACGCGGTCGAAGCTGAAGCGGCTGGTCGAGCGGGGCTGGCTGGCCGAGGAGAGGCCCGGACTGTTCACCTCCTCGGCCCGCCGAACGGTGTCTGGTTCGCCGCCGTGAGCCAACTCCCGGTGTTCAAGGGGCTCTTCTTCCTACATTCGTAGGTGCCAACCAGGAACGACTGCCGGAAGAAGAGCCCGGATGGAACGCTACGACACCCACGATGTCCCTGACCCGTTTGCCTGCTCGATGGAGGCGGTGAAGTCGCTGGCAGCACGGCTGTCGGCGCCCGAGACCGCCGCCCTGGACCACGCCGCGGTCGAGCACCTGATTGAACAGGACGGCAGGGAAATACTGCGCCGCTTCTTCCAGGACCACCTCGACCTGCGCGCCCGGCACGAGGAACAGCACCCGCCGGCGAGGATGGTTCTCGGCACGGACCACGAACCGAGGCCGCACCGCGAAACCGGGCACGAACGGCAGCTGACCTGCTTGTTCGGCAAGGTGATCGTGACGCGGTGCGCGTGGCGCAGCCGGGGAAGGCCGAACGTGCACCCGGCGGACGCGACTCTGTGGCTGCCGCGTGGCCGGCACAGCCACGGGATCAAGCGCCTCGCGGTCCGGGAGGCGGTGCGTGGTTCGTATCAGCAGGCCGTCGCGGCGATCACGGACCGGTGCGGGAAAGTCCTGGGCAAGCGCCGGGCCGAAAGCCTGGTCGCCTCGGCCGCCGTCGACATCGACGCCTTCTACCGCCACAAGATCGCTTCTCCGTGCACGGCGGACATGCCGCTGGTCATCCAGGTCGACGGGAAGGGGGTGGTGATGCGGCCCGAAGCCTTGCGCGAGGCGACCCGGCGAGCCGCGGAGGCGAAGAAACGGCAGGGCCGGCAGGCCCGGCTGGCTCCGGGCGAGAAGCCGAACCGGAAACGGATGGCGACGATCGCCTGTGTCCACGACACCGTCCCCGCGCCGCGTCGTGCGCACGACATCGTCCACCCGCCCGGCGGCCGCAGCGGCCTGCGCGAAGCGCGCCCCGGACCCAGGGCCGTGAACCGGTGGTGCACCGCCTCACTGGTCCACGACCCGGACGAGGTGATAGCCGAGGCGTTCACCCAGGCCGACGACCGTGACCCGGGCCACCTGCGGCCCTGGCTGGTCCTCGTCGACGGAGCCCGCCACCAACTCGACCTCATCGAAACCGAGGCACGGCACCGCAACGTGAAGATCCATATCCTGATCGACTTCGTGCATGTCGCCGAATACGTGTGGGCGGCGGCGCACGCCTTGCATCCCGTCGGCAGCGTCGAGGCCGAGACCTTCGCCGCCCAGACACTCACCGCCATCCTGCACGGGCACGCAGCCCGCGTCGCCGACGAGATGACCGCCCGGGCCGGGGACGAGCGGCTCACCGACGCGAAGCGAGGCAGTGTCGAAGCCTGCGTGCGCTATCTGACCGGCCACCTCGACCAGCTCCGCTACGACACCGCGCTGGAGAAGGGCTGGCCGATCGCGACCGGCTCGGTCGAAGGCGCCTGCCGGCACCTGATTGGCGACCGCCTCGACATCACCGGCGCCCGCTGGGGCCTCGCCGGCGCCGAAGCCGTCCTCAAACTCCGCGCCGTCCACGCCAACGACGACCTCGAGGCTTACCTCGCCTACCACCACACCCGCGAGCACCAGCGCACCTACCCCGACCAGCACCACTACCAACTCGACGCCTGATCAACGACTTTCCCTCGGAAGGAGCCGCACCC
>NZ_JAESIF010000194.1:0-2244 GCF_016757295.1 Streptomyces sp. M2CJ-2
GGCCACCAGCCCAAAACGGACGCAGAAATCGATCAGAAGATCACTCTCGAACCACCTCGGTGGATCAAGGCTTAGGTCTCGTGGCGGGCCGGGGGTGTGGTGGGGCGGAGGGCGGGGTCGTTGCGCAGGCGCAGGAAGGTGACGAGCAGGGTGAGCGCCTGCACCAGGGCGCAGGCCCCGATGAGGCCGTTCAGGTAGGGCGGCGGGGTGAGGGCGAGCAGGAGGCCCGCGAGGGGGAAGGGCAGCAGCAGGAGCAGGATGGTCAGGGAGAGGGTGGTGCCGAAGGCGGCGGGTGGGATGACCTGTGAGCGGAGGGTGCGCAGGACGACGGTGAGTCCTCCGTCGGCGGCCATGAACAGGGCCACGAGGGTCACGTAGCCGGTGTAGGAGGGGGTCTGGGGCACGGCGAGGCAGGCGGCGGCCGCGACGGTTGCGCTGATGGCGCCGACTCCCCACAGGCCGAGCCGGTCCAGGCCGGCCCGGCAGCAGGCGACCGCGATCAGTGTGGCGGCCGCGGCGATGGACCAGAGCGCGCCGGCGGCGGCCGGGGAGTGGCCGAAGCGGTCCTCCACGAGGATGGGGGTGGCCGCCTGCAGCAGCCCGAGCATGAGATTGGCGCAGGCCAGTCCGGTCACCAGCCGGCGCAGCGACGGCAGCAAGCGCAGGGTCTGCCATCCCTCCCGCAGGCCGCCGCCCGGTGCCGGTTTGCCGTGGCGCGTGGCGCGCAGGGGGGTGGGCGGGGTCTGCAGGGCGAGGGCGGCGGAGGCGAAGGACAGCATGCTTAAGCACGCCAGCATGCGGGTCGGGCCGGTGAGCAGGAGAACGCCGCCCAGGGCCGGGCCGACGAGGGTGGCCGTCTGGTCGATGCCGATCAGCACCGACTGCACCTTGTGGGCCTGTCTGTCGGTGCGGCGGCTGACGGTGGCGCCGATCGCCTCGTTGGCGATGAAGCTGAACTGGGTCAGCGCCCCGGTCACGGCGGCCAGTGCCATGACGGTGACGGTCTCGCCCGGACCCGGCGGCAGCAGGACGAGCGCGACACCGCCGCCGGCGACCAGCAGGGCGCGGGCCAGGGAGGCGAGGAAGCACACGATCGCCGCGCCGCTGCGGTCCACCAGAGTGCCGGCGAAGCCGAACACGGCCACCCGGGGTATCCACTCCAGTGCGAAGGCCAGGCCGGTCAGGGAGGCGGAGCCGGTGGTGGCCAGCACGGCGAGCGGCATGGCGTAGGTCGCCATGGAGTAGGCGAGGGCGTCGCAGGCGCGTGGTACGTAGACCCGGCGGAACAGGCTGCCGGTGGGGACGGCCGCGTGCCGGCCGGCCGGTTGGACCTCGGAGGGGGAGATGGTCACGAAGTGGGGGGCTTTCACTGAGCGGGGGTACGGACGGCCGGTCGGGGCGGTGCCGGCCGCTCACACGGAGGAGAACGCTGCGGGCGTTCCGCGCAGGGCCATACATGATGGGGGCTATACGAACCCCGCGCGGAAACAGATGGGACGGGGGCCGTGAAGAGGCAAGGGGCATGCCGACAGGGATTGTTGAGGCATGGACTACGGCGCAGCAACAAGATAGCTGAAGTGATCTTCCCGGCAGCCTCGAGGGCGGCGTTCAGCCCCGCGGCCCGAAGGGGGCGTCTGGGCGGCCGTGATGGTCCATGAGGATTCTGGTCATGGGCGGAACCTGGTTCCTGGTCACGTACATCGCGGAGGGCGCACTGGCAAGGGGTGGGCAGTCACCCCCTCCAGCCGGGGCGCTCTGGTCGAGATGTTGGCGGCGTCGAGCTACGGCGACCGTGCCGTCCGCGGAGACCTGGACCAGCTGACCGGGCACGGGTCTTGGGACGCTGTGATCGGCACATTCAGTTCCGGCTTCGCGCCTGGGTTCGACACTTGCAGGTTGCTGCTCAGGGTTGGTGGAGGCGTGGAGGGAGAAGGCCAGAGGAATGGTGAGTTCGGCCTTGGAGAGATCGGCGATGTCGTAGACGAAGGCCTGCTGGTTGCCGCTGTGCACGAAGTTGAGGGAGCGCACCTGAGCCGGCCCTCACCCTGACCGACTACAACTCGAACTCCAGGTGCTCCACATTGGTGAACTCCACCGCCAGGCCGTGGGCGCGGCGGCCGCCGTCGCGGAAGCAGACCTCACCCAGACCTTCGGCGGCGAGGATGCGCGGCTGCCGCTCGCCGGCGCCGGCGTCCTGGGCATCGAACAGGCGGGCCGCGTACTGCGGGGCAGGGCGAGGGTGAG
>NZ_JAESIF010000195.1:0-2237 GCF_016757295.1 Streptomyces sp. M2CJ-2
GCTCCAGCTCGAACACGGCCGCACCACCTGAACGAAGATCACCAACCGTCACGAGACGTTACCGAGAAGGGTTCAATGCCACGAAGTTAAGGGCTGGGGGCCGGTGTCCAGGTGTCGGGTTGTGTGAGTTTGTATGTGGCACGGGCGGTGCGTTCCAGGAGTCCTTGGCGTGCCCACCGGCCCAGGGCGACGCTCAGGCTGTTGACGGGTTTGCGGCCGGTGATGCCGAGTTGTCGCGCAAGATCCCGGGCCGACCAGGTCCGGTCGGTGTCGGCCGTCATGATCGTGCAGATCCGCGTCCAGCGGCCGGTGCGTCCCTGGGCCTTCGGGCTGCCGGCGGTCTGGGCGGTTGGCAGCGCGGGTGGGTGGATGGCGATGTCGAGCGCCGTGAGGTGGGTGCTCTCCAGGGGGCGGCCGTCACGGTTCCACGTGTGGTAGCGGGAGATTCCGCATTTGACGACGCGCGCGGACACCCGCGGGCGACGCGGCGGCATCAGGGTGCCCAAGACGGCGGCGCCGATGTTCCCGACCAGATCCACTCGCCAGTCGGAGGCGGTTGAGGGCATGAGGCCGATCTGAACGACCGTGTCGCGGGCCGCCTCCAGGGCCACGGTGAAGGCGGCCCGGTCCGGGTCGCAGCCCGGAACGGTCTCCACGGCCGTGACCATCGCCGAGCGCAGGGCCTGATAGAGCACCAGGAGTCCCCACATCTCCTGCACCAGGCCGGCCGGATCCTTCGACCTCAACACCCGCCCCTTAAGGAGGGTGTGACGCAGGGCCAGGAAGGACGACTCCACCTCCCAGCGTTCGTGATAGAGGCGCACGAGGCGGTCGGCCGGGTCGGTGCGGTGGTCGGTGAGTGTAGTCAGCAATCGGTAGGAGCCGGTGATCTGGCCGCCGTCGGCGGTGTGTGCCCGCACCTCGGCCTCCACGACCCGCAGGGTCAGATCGGCGACACGGGTGAGGTACGAACCGTCCGGCAACAACGTGAGCACGGGAAAACGCCTGCTGGATGTGCAGCGCACCAGGAACTGTGCGCCCTGCTCGGTGATGGCGGCCAGTAGATCGTTGCCATCGAAGGCGCGGTCGGCCAGTACCAGCATGTCGGCGGTGAGGCGGTCTACCAGCCGCCGCGCGTACGCGTTCTCACCCTGGGCGACCGGGCCGAAGCAGGCCCCGAGCAGACCGCGTGTCCCGGTCTCGCACAAGGCCATGAGCATCAGTTTCGGGTAGCCGGCCGCCCCGAAACGGTGGGTGAACCGCCTCAGCCACACACGGTTGCGCTCGTGGTCGGGGACCGCGAGGCTGCTGCAGCCGTCGAAGGCCACGGTCCGCCACCGCCGATAGCGCACCCCCGGTGTGGACGGCTGGGCCAGCGGGCCGGCCAGCACCTCGAACAGGCGCTCCAGCGGAGCCGCACCGATACGGCGGCGCAGATCACGAAGCGCCTTCTCGGAAGGACCGGGAACCCGGACGGCCAGCCCCGCGATCAGCTTGCCCCACACCAGGCGGGCGCCCACATGCTCGAACAGCCCCAGAGCAAGGACGAAGTACACCCCGACCCGGGAGGGAAGATCCCGTAACCGCCGCTCCCGCGCACCGGTCTCTTCCAGGACCGCGTCGACCAGTTCCGGCGGCACGACCTGCGTCAACTCACCGATATGGCCGGGCGCGAACACGTCGATGGTTCCGCCCGTGACAGACTGGGGCACAGGGCCTCTGCTCTCTCAGGAAGATCTTGGTCGATCCCCTGGATAGCAGAGGTCCTGCTGCATTTCGCGACCTCTTGACACCGGCCGCGACGCCTTAACTTCGCGGCATTGGACGATCACCTGCTACCGATCACGCCCCCGACCGGCACGAGCACCCCAGCCCCCATCCACGCCAGCCCCGCGACCTGCAACTTCAGGTTGAAACGAGACCAATGGGGCGGGGGCCGGATCCGGCAGCGGCGCACAGCTCTGCGGAGTTCATGGAGCGGATGCGGCAGTTACGCCGCTGGGCGGACCTGAGTTACCGGCAGCTGGAACGCAACGCCACCGACGCCGGCGATGTCCTGCCGCGCGCGACGATCTCCGCCGCCCTCGGCCGCGACGAGCTGCCCCGCGAGGAACTCCTGGCCGCCTACGTACGGGCCTGCGGCGGCGACGCCGACACGGTGGCCGCATGGCTCGACGCCCGCCGACGCCTGTCCATGACCGGCGACGGGATCCCGCCCCCCGGTCCCGAGAACGACG
>NZ_JAESIF010000196.1:0-2232 GCF_016757295.1 Streptomyces sp. M2CJ-2
GCTCCTCATGCCATTCTCGCAGGCCAGCCCGCGAATCCGCCGACCACGTGTGCCTACCTACTGATGAAGTCGGGTGCTGCGCCCGTCACGACGCCCCCGCCCGTCGGCCCGGCGGCGGTCGTGCCGCCCGGACTCCTGGATGCCCTGGCCCGCGTGCCCGACCCACGCGACCGTCGGGGACGACGTTTCCAGCTGACCACGTTGCTCGCCGTCGGCGTCTGCGCGATGACCTGTGCCGGGCACAACTCCCTTGTCTCCATCGCGGAATGGGCACGGCGGTGTGAGCAGGAGGTTCTGGCCCGGCTCGGCTGCCCGTACGATCCCTTCACCCGGGCGCTACCGCGCTCCGGGTGAACGCACCCTGCGTGACGCGTTTGCCAGGGTCGATCCCGCGGCGCTGACCGCGGCCGGCTTCGCCCACCTGGCTGCTCTCGCCACCGCACCCCTTGCGCCGGTGAACCCGGACGGCACCCGCGAGCGTGAACAGCGCCGCGCCCACCGCACCGCCCGACGCGTCCGTCCAGGCCGCCGGACCATCCGCAGACGTGCGATCGCCGTCGACGGTAAATGCCTGCGCGGTGCGGTACGCGCCGACGGATCGAAGGTGTTCGTGCTCAGCGCGGTGCGCCACGACGACGCGCTGACCGCGGCCCTGCGTGAGATCGGCGCGAAAACCAACGAAATCCCCGAGTTCGCCCCGCTGCTGGACCAGATCGCCGATACCGACCTCACCGACGCGGTCGTCACCGTCGATGCCCTGCACGCCCAGACCGCCCATGCCCGCTACCTCGTGGAGCAGCGCAAAGCGCACTACCTGCTGTCCGTGAAGCACAACCAGCCCATCCTCGCCCGCCAGCTGGCGAAGCTGCCCTGGCGCGAGATGCCCGTCCAAGACCGTTCCCGCGACCGTGGTCATGGCCGTGAGGAAGTACGCGAGGTCAAGGTCGCCAGCGTGGACAACCTGCTGTTCCCGCACGCCGAACAGGTCGTACGCATCCACCGCAAGCGTCGCCGGCTCGGCACGAAGAAGTGGTCCACCGAGACCGTCTACGCGGTCACCGATCTCGCCGCCCACCAGGCCGACGCCGCCGAGATCGCCGCCTGGGCCCGCGGGCACTGGATGATCGAATCCGCCGTCCACTGGTCCAAGGACGTCGTCTTCGGCGAGGACCTGAGCCAGGTCCGCCGCCACCGCACTCCCGTCGTCGTGAGTGTCTTCCGTGACCTGGCCCGCGCCGCCCTCCACCGGGTCGGCTGGGCCAACATCGCCAGTGGCCGCCGCGCTCACACCCGCCCCGAAGCCGTCCTCACCCTCCACGGCATCCCATGATCAAACCGGGCGAACACGACTCTCCCCGGGGCCTTGGGTTCAGATGACCCCGCTCGACACTTCACCAGCTGAGGGCTACCTTCCGTTCTTCGGTTCGGATTCCATCAAGTTCCTCGCGGCCGAGGCGCGCTGCGGTGTGGATACAGGTGGGTGTGTGGACGACAAGACGGACTGGGTCTGGGCAGGGGACGAAGAGCCCGTCTGGGACGGGAACAACGACACTGACGTGGTCTCCGGCAATGTGACCCACAAATGGAACGGGTCGCTTCAGGATGAATCCGGCAAGAAGGATATCAATCTGTCAAAGAAGTTCCCCGTGGACTTCGCCTGGCTCTTCACCTCGGAACAGGAGGTCGTGGACCCGGGGCGCGGCGGCAGCTGGGCGATCGTTTCTCTTTCGACAGGCTCGATCACCGTACGATGCGACAAGGTGTACGCAACTCGCGGTTGCGTACTGCCTGACTACGTGCCCGGGTACAAGTTCAACGCCGCGGCCTACCCGGCCGCTTCGGCGCACGCGTGGCTGATCCAGAACAAGGCCAAACACAGGGGACTTGGCGCAAGTCCGGACAATCCATTGAAGTACATCCCTGGCCCCAAGAAGGGCGAAGTAGTTCCCTCGCGGCCGGGCGGGGATGCCACCGGGTACAACAAGAACGACTCCCGGGAAAAGGTGATGTGCCCCAAGTCCCGCTCACTGCGGATCAATGGATGGGTACCGAAGAGGCTTTTCCTCAATCACCCCCATACCTTCCTGCATCATGAGCTCGTCCCCCTGGAAGGGCAGACTCGATCTCGTGCGACGAGTATCCGTTTGCTGCGACGTATCAGCCTGGATCCACCGCATGACGGCCGGCTGCGGAAGGCGGAACGAGAAGAGGTGCCCGCTGACCTGCGATGAT
>NZ_JAESIF010000197.1:0-2187 GCF_016757295.1 Streptomyces sp. M2CJ-2
ACGGAGGCGCCATGCAGCACAGTCATGACCAAGAACTTTACGTGACCGCCCCGGAGCGGCTCGGCGCCGGAATGAACTCGGAGTCCGAGCGATCTCATGGGCGGCGTTGTGGGCGGTTGTCCCGGCATTGTCAGGTTGGCTGCGGGCCTGCCGGTGCGATGATCTTCGGGTTGGCTTGCCGGGTCCGGGGAGGGGCAGCATGGAGACCGCGACACCGTCGTACAAGGGCTTCCGGTACCCGGCGGAGATCATCGCGCACGCGGTGTGGCTGTACCACCGCTTCCCGCTCTCCTTCCGGGAGGTCGAGGAGCTGCTGCTCGCCCGCGGCGTGATCGTCTCCCACGAGACGGTCCGGCAATGGTGCGCCCGGTTCGGGCCCGAGTACGCCGCCGGGCTGCGCCGCCGCCGGCCGCGGGCCGGCGACAAGTGGCACCTCGACGAGGTCTTCGTGAAGATCAACGGCGCGTGGCGGTACCTGTGGCGCGCGGTTGATCAGGACGGCAACGTGCTGGACGTCCTCGTGCAGTCCCGGCGCGACGCGACGGCCGCGAAGCGGTTCCTGGCCAAGTTGATGAAGAAGCAATGCCGGGTGCCCCGGGTGCTGGTCACCGACAAGCTCCGCTCCTACGGCGTCGCCCACCGGGAGTTGATTCCCTCGGTCGAGCACCGGCAGTCGAAGTACCTCAACAACCGGGCGGAGAACTCTCACCAGTCCACCAGACAGCGCGAACGCGCGATGAAGGGCTTCCGTTCCGCCACCGGGACACAGCGGTTCCTGTCTGTGTTCAGCGCGATCTCACCACACTTCAGGCCCCGACGCCACCGCCTCACCGCCCCTCAGTACCGCGCCGAGATGCATCGCCGCTTCGAGACCTGGAACCAGATCACCGGCAGCACCGGTCTGCCCGCCGAGGCCTGACACGGTCCCGGCACCCGGCCCCACCACACCCTGACACGCCATCAGCCAGACACACCATGGACAACTTGACAACGCCCGTTGCTGCCCTGCCGGTTTCCAGGCCCACCGCCGGGATGTCTCGCATCAGGCAGGGTCACGCGCGGCGTCCGGGAGGCGTCAGGAACAACTCCCGATCGCGCCACACCACGATGACGGACAGCACCAGAAGCAGGACGGTCTGAATCACCTTGGTGTCCGGGTGCGTAAGGAACATCTCGTTGCCGAAGTTGGCGGCGAGGTGGAAGACGATCGCGACGAGGACGCTGCGGCCGGCGCGGTAGTAGAGCCAGTTCATCAGGATGACGAACGGTATCAGCGAGACACCGTAGTTGATGCTGTGGATCAGGCCCTCCTCGACGACCTCCGCCTGGTAGTTGCCCTTGATGAAGCCGAGCGGCACGTGCCACAGCACCCAGACGACACCGAACAGCAACGACGTCCACAGGACGTTCATCCGGGACGCGAGCGCATCCGTGCCGTAGGTTTTCCAGGCGACCTCCTCCAGGACGGGGGCCAGGGCGAGCGTGATCCACGCCGGCAGCAGGCCCGTCGCGAACGTGGAGCCGTTGCGAAGCTCGAACTGCGAGACGTCGTAGCCGAACGGGATGGTGATCGCGGTAGCGACGAGCAGGGCGCCGGGGAGCAGGCCGACGGCCGCCAGCCAGAGCCAGGCGCGAGTGCCGCGTGGCGCGACCAGGCGAGTGAGGACGTCGCGGGTGAGCCCGTCTCTGCGGATGAACCAGATCGCCACGACGATCGGGGCGGCGAGACCGGCCAGGCCGAGGCCGGTCATGACGGCGATAGTGCCCTGGCTGGGATCGGGCTGGTGCGACAGCCAGGCGGCGGTGAACCACAGCGCCCACGGGATGGCGGTGGCAAGGACGTAGAAGGCGAGGGGATGGCGGTAACGGCTGACGTTCTTCAGCTCCAGCGCACGACGCGCACGATCAGGCCGGGAGGATTGTGCTGTGTAGATCATGACCGCATCCTCTCTCCGCTGCAGAGCAATCACTCCGGCTTGCAGGGTTAGTTCCGGGACGCGTCAGGGTCGCCTCAGGGTCGGGGGAGGCAGCCATCCGCCTCCAACGACCCGGGCCCGAAACCGGGGGCCAAACAGGGGTCCAAACGAAGCAGCCGAACCACGACCGTTTCGGACTGAGCCCGGATTCACCGAGCGGATTCTGAAGTGAGGGGTTTGGTGTATTTCGCGTGATACTCCGGGGGTGAGG
>NZ_JAESIF010000198.1:0-2176 GCF_016757295.1 Streptomyces sp. M2CJ-2
CGGAGCCGGACCCCGGCCCCACCACACCCGACACACCGTCAGGCACTCACACACTCAACAACGTGACAGCGCCGCCGCGGTGCCGTACCGGGGTATTCCAACTCGCCGTGGGTACCCGTGTCCGGCGGCGCGCCGACCACGGCTCGCCAGGAGCATTCGCACCTCAACGCAGTGGGAGAGGGAATGAGGCTTCGTGAGTCGGCTCGGACCATGGCTTCCCGGTGTTCCGCCGAGGTACTGAGCGGCCGGTACCGTCTGGACGATCTCCTTGGTTCGGGCGGCGCCGCGGATGTCTACCGAGGTTTCGATCTGCGATTGAAACGACCGGTGGCGGTCAAGGTCTTCCGGCTCGACACCGGCATCGACGTCGAGGAGAACCTGCACAGCGAAGCGGTGATCCTGGCCCGGTTGCACCACCCCGGACTTGTCACCGCCTACGACGCCGGGCAGCACAACGGACGTGTCTTCCTGGTCATGCAACTGATCGAAGGCGACACACTGAAAAACCGCATCGCCAAGGGCCCGCTGCCACCCAAAGCGACTGCCGCACTCGGCGTCGGCCTGGCCCACGCGCTGGCGCACGCACACGAAGCGGGAATCGTCCACCGGGACGTCAAACCGTCCAACATCCTCCTGGACGCTTCCCACCGCCCCTACCTGACCGACTTCGGCATCTCCCGACTGCTGGACGCCACCAGCCGCACCGCCACCGGCACGCTCGTCGGCACCGCCGCCTACCTCTCCCCCGAGCAGGTCTTCGGCCGGCCCGTCGGCCGGCCCGCCGACGTGTATGCCCTCGGCCTGGTGCTCCTCGAATGCCTCACGGGCAGGCTCGAGTACGACGGTGGCCCCCTTGAGGCCGCGATCGCACGACTGCACCGCCAACCCATCCTGCCCCCCTGCCTGCCGGAACAACTGGCCGTCCTGCTGCGGGACATGACAGCCCTGGACGAGCAGAACCGCCCAACGGCCCGCGACTGCGCCCGCACCCTGGCGGCATCGGCCGAGACAGCACGTCTTGAAGCCGGCCCGCCGGCGCACGCCACGAGCCTCGTCGCCGGCCCCGGACCATCGCAGACGGCCGACCGCACGCACATCAATCCGCTGCCCGACGAGGAGCAGGCTGCTTCCCGCACTACGCCCGCGCGTGGGCGCGCCCTCGTGGCCGGCGCGAGCGTTGCACTCGCCGCTGTCATGGCAACCGCCTTCGCCGTCACCGACGACTCCGCCCCACCGGGCGATGACCGAAGCGCGATCAGGGCCACGAGCGCCCCCACTGGAAAGCCGGATCCCCCTGGCAGCGCGGGGCAGAAGGAGGCGGCCAGGACGTCTGCGGCGGCGCCGTCCTCCGACCCCAGCGCCTCTGCCGGCGCACTCCCCGACTCGGCTCCTCCTGGCAGCGCGGGGCAGAAGGAGGCGGCCAGGACGTCTGCGGCGGCGCCGTCCTCCGACCCCAGCACCTCTGCCGGCACACCCCCCGACGACGTACCCGGGCAAAGCACCGGCCCCGCTTCTCCCGGCCCGAACCACCGCTCCGCCGACGACCCAGCCAAGACGGAACAAGCCGCACCGAGCGACACGGACACATCCGGGGCGGCAACGCCGGGCGACGCGGCAACCGGGACCCCGCACCGACCGCCCGGCCAAGCAGAGAAGACAGAAAAGGCCGAAAGTACGGCACCGCAGAAGGAAGCCGAGAAGACGGCCACGGAACGCTGACGGTGCGAGCGGGATGCCGATCGTCAACGAGGAGTCGAGACGGCAAGAGCGCGCCGCGAGCGCCGTGGAGGAATGCCCGCGGCGGGAGGAGCATCGGTGGCATCCGGCGGGACGCCCTCGATCACGTCCTCATCAGGGGCGAGGCTCACGTCCGACAGGTCCTGGCCCCCTACCAGCGGCACCACACCGCGCACCGGCCCCCTCGGCCCCGCCGTCGGCGGCCACCCGAATCGGCCCGACAGCCCGCCACCGTGCACGCCCCCGATACACGCAGGCCCCTGCGCACCCGCGTCCTCGGCGGCGTCGTCAACGAGTACCGCTCCGCGGCCTGAGCAGCAGCGATGGCTTCCCGAGCCCACAGGGTCTGCGGGCTTTGCTCAGTGCGTGCCGGTCGTCGCCGTGCTGTAGGCGTACAGGGCGACGACGCCGACCACACAGGCGAGGACCATCCAGGAGA
>NZ_JAESIF010000199.1:0-2122 GCF_016757295.1 Streptomyces sp. M2CJ-2
GAGGAGCTGATGCTCGCCCGTGGCGTGATCGTCTCGCATGAGACGGTGCGGCGCTGGTGTGTGAAGTTCGGGCAGCAGTACGCCGGTGCGTTGCGCCGCCGTCGGCCCCGGCCCGGTGATAAGTGGCATCTGGACGAGGTGTTCGTCAGGATCAACGGAGAGCAGAAGTATCTGTGGCGGGCCGTGGACCAGGACGGCAATGTCCTGGACCTCCTCGTGCAGAACCGGCGGGACAAGGGCGCAGCCAGGCGTTTCTTCCGGCGCCTGTGGAAGACGACCCGCACGGTGCCCCGGGTGATCGTCACCGACAGGCTCCGCTCCTACGGCGCGGCCCATCGCGAGGTCATGCCCTCCGTCGAGCACCGGCAGTCGAAGTACCTCAACAACCGGGCGGAGAACAGCCACCAGCCCACCCGGCAGCGGGAACGCGTGATGAAGGGCTTCCGCAGCGTCGGCGGGGCGCAGCGGTTCCTGTCCGCGTTCAGCGGCATCTCCCCCCATTTCCGGCCCCGCCGTCACCTGCTGACCGCTTCCGAATACCGAGCCGAGATGACCGCCCGCTTCGCCGTCTGGGACCAGGTCACCGGCGTCGCCGGCCAGCCAGCCGCGGCCTGAGTCCGGAGCCGGACCCCGGCCCCACCACACCCGACACACCGTCAGGCACTCACACACTCAACAACGTGACAGCGCCGCTGTGCAGTGTCTTGCCGTGGGAGGAGGACAGCAGCATTCCGGCGATGGCCGCCTGGAAGAAGAGGGTCAGGGTCTGCAGGGTGACCGCGGCCTTGAGGAACGTGGAAGTGCGCTCTGTGCCTTTGACGTCCGACTGAGGGTGCGCTGGATGGTCAGCCGGTGAAGGACTCGGGCCCGAAACGGCCCCACACCACGAAGGCCGCCAGCACAAGGTAGATCAGGTCGCCGGCGATCGTCGCCTTCTCGCCCCGGCGGAGCCGCATGGTGACCGCGCCGACGAACAGCAGAACGAGCCCGGTGGCGGCCAGCGGCACCAGGACCGGCACGATGTCGAGCACCGCGGGCAGGATCAGGCCTGCCGCGGCCAGGAGCTCGACGGCACCGATGGCCTTGAGGACGCCGGGGCTGAAGTCCAGGACCCACTGCGCGGAGGAGCTCATCGCGGCCATCTTCTCCTGCGGCACGAACATCTTGGCACTGCCGGCCAGACAGACAGCGGCCAGTACTCCGGCGGTGATCCACAGCGCGACGTTCATCATCAACTCCCTGATCGAGGTCTTCAGCACCCGAGACGAGACAGCGACTCGGCCTGTGACATGTCCGAACCCGGTCAGCGAGGAGACGTAGGTCACCTGTCTCCGTGTCACAGGGATGCGGACCGTCTCGTCTCGGGGGGTGAAGACACCGACGAGCACGGAGGAACACACGATGGACGCGCGACTGAACTACTTCGCCAGCCCGACCGCCAGCAAGGCCCTCAAGTACTTCATGTCGGCAGGCCGGGAGCTCAAGGAATCACCGCTGCCGACCACCACGCAGGAACTCGTGACGCTACGGGTGAGCCAGATCAACGGCTGCGCCGTCTGCCTGGACATGCACACCAAGGAGGCCGCCGCCGCGGGCGAGACCTCGGTGCGGCTGAATCTGGTCTCGGCGTGGCGGGAGGCCACGGTCTTCACCGAGGCCGAGCGTGCCGCGCTGGAGCTGGCCGAGCAGGGGACCCGGGTCGCGGACGCGGCCGGCGGCGTCCGCGATGAGGCGTGGGTGCGAGCCACCCAGCACTACGACGAGGAACAGCTCACCGCTCTCGTGCTGCTCATCTCTTTCATGAACACGGTGAACCGGCTGAACATCATCACCCAGCAGCCCGCCGGCCACTACCAGGTCGGCCAGTTTCACTGACCAGCCCGCCGCGCCCCGGCCCGGGACATGCCCCAGAGCCGGGGCGCGGTGGCCGCGAGGCGGGGAAGGGGGTCGCGGTGCGAGCGTTGTCCGCCTCGCTCACACATCGGATGACCAACGAAGGATGCCTCCCCGGCAGGGGTCAGGCACACAAACCGCAAGGGGGCGGCCGAATGAAGATCCGCCATCTTGAAGGCGCTGGTCACGGGGCTGGTGTGAGTCGTTGACCGTCTCCTCGTGCTGGTCG